>CALHOU010000008.1 GCA_938035945.1 uncultured Granulosicoccaceae bacterium | reverse complement strand
TGATGAACCACCGCCGTAAGTGAGTGACGCATCAACCGTATTTAACGTCACGGTAGGTATGTTGGCATCGCGTAAGGTAACGATGGCTGATACGGCTTGTTTTCGCAGTGGTCCGATTACGGCATCTGCACCATCGGCGATGGCATTTTCGTATGCGGCGCGCACATAACCTGGGTTTTCACCTACATCATAAAAACGAAGCGATGGGGGATTAAGTTGGTCGGCTGAAAAGTTGTGCGCTGCGACTATGCCGTCGCGTATGGCGCCGGAGACTGTGCCCATACGATTTGCAGACAATGGCAATAACACGGCGATGTTATTAATCGTGCCGTCAGAGAGTGCTGCGAATTCTCCGCCTGTGTTTTCACCTGAATAAATTAAAGGTACAAAACGTTCGTTGGCTGGGTGTAGCGTGAATAACGAGCGCCACTGGTCTAGCTTTTCACCGCGCAGTCGTGGGTTGTTCGCTGCATCTGCATTTACCATGGCCAATGCAATCCAACCTTGGTAGGTATCGCCGCGCACGTTTGTGGTTAACGTGCGTAAACGGGACACTGGTTGGTTGGTTAACATGGTCCAGATTTGTTGGTGGTTCTTATCAATAATCCCCACGTCCGACAGTTCATTTTCAAGTTCGATTCTGGCAATCAGTTCGTTGTCCGGGTCGTCCAATCGACTAAACGATTGCGCACGGGTTTCATAGACACGGGCACGATCTAATGCTGACGCCATTATGGTGGGGTCCGGCAGTGCGGCCACCGCGGCTTCTGGTTGGTCGCTGAACATCAGGCTTTTTGCCAACACAATGTCGCGCCGGTGTTGAAAATCAGGGGTGGCCATCAGTTCTGGCAAGTCGGCAAGCTTTTCATTGCCAGGTTCTAACATGGCGCGGTCGAACAAGATTTCGGCAGCGATCAGCTGGTAACCCTGTCGGGCCTCGGCTGTTGCGGCGCGTTTGGCGCGATTGGAATAATAGTCGGCAGCCTGTTCCGGTTTACCCTGATTGAGCAGCCGCAGAGCTTTGCTCTCTGTTACTCTGCCGTTAAACGGGTTGGTCGGCGCCTTGGGCGCGGTAACGCAACCGGTCAGTAGTGACAACGATAATAGAATCGCTGAAAAGTGATATTTATTGAGCATACGAGTTTCTATCGAATAGCTGAATGTGACAACCCTAAAGCATACTCTGTACGTGGTGGCGACGCCAATTGGTAACCGTGACGATTTGTCAGGAAGAGCGATAAAAACGCTCAAGGAGTGTCATTGTATTTACGCCGAAGACACCCGTCATAGTCGTCCGCTACTGCAATATCACGGCATCGACACCCCAGTACGCTCACTGCATGAGCACAATGAAGCGGGGCGGGCCGATGCCATAGTGGAGCAATTACAAACCGAAGGGTCGGTGGCGATCATCAGTGACGCTGGCACACCCTTAATCAGCGACCCGGGGTATCGTATAGTGCGGGCGTGTCAGGATGCTGACATTGCGGTGTCACCCATTCCTGGCGCCAGTGCTTTGATTGCTGCTTTGAGTGTTGGCGGTATTGCAACTGATCGATTTTTGTACGCAGGTTTTCCACCGGCAAAATCGCAGGCGCGCAAGACATGGTTAAGTGAGTTTGCCGAGCAAAGTTGCAGCTTGGTGTTATATGAGTCGCCGCATCGCATCTTGGCGTCTTTGAGTGACATTGTTGATGTGTTTGGTGCAGGGCGCGAGATTTGTGTGGCGCGGGAACTCACTAAACGGTTTGAAACCGTTATTCGTGCCACGGCAAGCGAGGCGCTGGAAACCCTAGAAGCCGATGCGCAACAACAGAAAGGGGAGTTTGTTTTGATTGTGGCTGGTGTGGCGGATAAAGCGAATATAAGTGTGGGTGAAGTTGAGTTGAAGGCCATGCTTAAGACTTTGCTTAATCACATGCCGGTGAAAACGGCGGCGAAGGTGGCGAGTGAATTAACTGGCACATCACGCAAAGTCGCTTACGACATAGGTGTTGCGCTGAATAAAGATGATGCGACATAGGTTCTACGGTGTACCATAGCGGCGGAGTTGGCCAGGCCATCGCTGCAACGCTTGCGTTGTGGAGGAAAGTCCGGGCTCTATAGGGTAAGGTGCCAGGTAACGCCTGGGGGGCGTGAGCCTACGGAAAGTGCAGCAGAGAGCAGACCGCCTAAGCGATTTGATTTTCCTTGTGAAATTCAGCTCGCCGGTAAGGGTGAAAGGGTGCGGTAAGAGCGCACCGCGCTGGTGGCAACATTCAGCGGCATGGTAAACCCCACCTGGAGCAAGACCAAATAGGGGAACAGATGGCGCGACCCGCGTTGTTCCCGGGTAGGTCGCTAGAGCAATACAGCGATGTGTTGCCCAGATGAATGATGGTCCACGACAGAACCCGGCTTACGGCCAACTCCTTTTTTACTGTGTTAAAGATTCATGCTTAACGTAACCGCCATAGCATTAACCGGGTTCTCTATATTTGCCGCGTTCATTCTAATCGCGGTCTACGTACCCTTATACCGACAGCTCGATAAATCATGGCAGTCCATCGCGGCGGCGGCTGTGCTGTTGTTGTTATTTGCGATTAGCCAAGCTTGGCATTTGCAGTATTTTTTAAACCGCGAACCGCTGGTCGAATCAAAGCTGTACTCCACATTAATATTGCTTAAGCCACCTTTATTCCTGTTGTTTTTTGTTGAGTACATTGGTGTGCGCGCGAAGTGGTGGGTTGTGATTTTGCCTTGCTTTGTACCGATTATTCTAAACGCACTGTTTGACAACACGATTGGCTTCGCCTTGGGCTTTGCGTTGGGTTCGGCCTATGCGATGTATTGTGTTTATCGCGTATCGGCTTTGAAGTCCGAGCGCAATCGGTTTGGGTTTGAAATTTTTTGCCTGGTATTCTTGGCTGTAGGTGCTTTGGTTTTGTCTGTTGTGGTGGCACTGATGCCTGCGGTGAGTGAGCATCTGTTTATTGTCAGCTACAGCACTATGATCGGGCTCAGCTTTGTGATGTTGTTGCTAACGTTACTGCTGTTTCCTGATATTGCTTTAAATTTAGATGAAACCATCCAGACAAAATACGCTAAATCCACTTTGGTTAATGTGGATGAGAAAACTGAGCTTGAGAAATTAGAAACACTGCTAAACGACGATAAGCTCTCGCGCAACGAGGGGCTGAACCTGGCCATGTTGTCGGAACACAGTGGGCTGAGTAATCATCAAATTTCGGAGCTTATCAATACGCAGTATGGGCATGGGGTTTCGCAGTTTATTCGCCGGCATCGGGTTGAGGACGCAAAGGCCATGCTGCTGGCTGAGCCCTCAGCTTCGGTATTGTCGGTGGGCCTGTCAGTTGGGTTTACGTCCCAATCGAGCTTTTACGCAGCCTTCAAGCAGGAGGCGGGTATGTCGCCTGGGGCGTATCGTAAGCTAAAACTTCCAGAATGATCTTTCTGGAATTCTCTAACTTTTTGATTTTAATACATTAAAATTTTTTCTATTCCCAAATGGGCCGCATGGTGGTTGGCACGATTTGCTGGCCGTAATCTCTGCTTAACGACAATCTAAGCACGTTAAGAAAGGGGTTCAATCATGTTGCAAGTATCTGAATCGACCCGAATGTGGGAACACGCTAAAACCAGCGCTGAGCATGGGGATGTAGTGTGGTCGCCAGTCAAGTCACTTTGGTACACGGCTCATCTGCTCATCGGTTTTATAGGCGGTGCGCTGTTTTTCTCTTGGTCAGCTTTGGCCGTTTTTATTGTGCTCACAGGAACCACAGTCTGCCTGGGGCATTCATTAGGGATGCACCGCCGTTTAATCCACAAGAGCTATCAATGCCCGCTGTGGCTCGAGCAAGTGTTCGTCTACTGCGGTGTATTGGTGGGGATGGCTGGTCCGATGGGCATGGTCTATCAGCACGATTTGCGTGATTGGGCGCAACGCAAAAAGCATTGCCACGCCTTTCTTCGGCACGGCGAATCGTTTTTAACTGATGCTTGGTATCAATTGCACTGTGAGTTAAAGCTGGATGATCCACCGGTATTAAAGATAGAGCCGCGCATTAGAGATAATCGCGTCTACCAATTTATGGAAGCCACATGGATGCAACAGCAGCTGCCACTTGCGCTGATATTGTTTGTGTTGGGTGGCTTGCCTTGGGTGGTGTGGGGCATATCCGCTCGTATTACCATTTCGCTTACCGGGCATTGGATGGTGGGTTACTTTGCGCACAATAAAGGGGAGCTTGATTGGCATATAGATGACGTGGCGGTGCAGGGTTACAACGTGCCATTTGTGGGTGTGTTAACCATGGGTGAGTCTTGGCATAACAACCATCACGCGTATCCAGAGTCAGCTCGGTTGGGTATTAAAACCGATCAGGTCGATCCGGGTTGGTGGGTGCTGAGCGTGTTAATCAAATTACGATTGGTTTGGAATGCGAAGTTGCCGGATGATTTGGTTAGTCGCGGAACCGAAGTTTCGCCGCAAGCAACTGCGTCACACTTTAATTACTTGTAGTTGTAAATTAGAGGTGAATTACATCGAAATTCCGCCCGTGACACAGCCCTGCTCGCACATTCCATTAAACTAAGGCCTTGTGGAGATACTGTGTTGTTATGAAAATACTTAAAAAGAACGTTTTTTTATTACTGGTGGGCAGTGCTTTTTTCACCAGCGTTTCCGCGCAAACAGCGGAGCCTGGTAGCGAGTCGGATCCGGTTTATCTGTTTAATCAAATTTGCTACACGCAGGTGCCTGATGTGGCAAAAATTCAGGACATGGCAAAACGCTTTGCCTGGAACCCGATGGTTGGTGAAGACTTAGAACGTTTTACAACATTAAAAACGCCATCACTTTTAGAAGGCTGGGACTTTCTTTTGTCTGAACGAATTTATCGTCTTGTAGTTGTTCAGTCAGAACCAAGCGATTCATTCTTAGCCACGTTCCCGGATATGGCCGATGGTACGGCAACGAGTTGCACCTTGGTGCTAGATGGCGGCGACGATGCTGATGTGATTTACGAGCGCTTAACCACTATGGTGGGTAAGGAGCCGACAAGCAAGGACGCGCCAGACTCGCAGCTACTCACTACCACGTGGGCTGGTGGCATCGACACCATCAAAGTATTTGTATTTTATAAAACGGATGCTTTAAAGCGTGCGAATTTAATCAATGTGACTATCGTCACCAAATAGTTGGTTTGAAAATGGATTGTCGAAAAACAATAATACGCTGTATAGCGATAGTCATGCTCAGCATGATGGGCATGAGCAATGCAATCGCGCAACCGATGGACCCGGTTGAAGAATTAATTTTTTTCGGTGAGGCGCAACACCTCATTGTTGATCGCGGCGGACCGGTCGATGCTGTTGGGGATGTTAACGGTGATGGCTTGGCCGACATCGTTGTGGGTTCTGGCGCCGGTGGTATACGCGTTATTTTTGGTCCGACCAATGGCAACAACGGCACCCTCAACGCATCTGCCATCAGTGGTGTTAATGGTTTTAACATCGCGCACGATTCCACGAATATATCGGTTGTTGCAGGCGTTGGCGATATCAATGCCGATGGCTTAGACGATGTGCTAGTGGGTAGCTTGGGTGGTACGCATGTGGTGTTTGGTTCTAGTGCAGGTTTTGAAAGCACAATCACGCCCGATGACTTTAATGGTGTTAATGGGTTTAGTTTTGAGTCTCCTGCAACGTCGGTGAGTGCGGCGGGTGATGTTAATGGGGATGGTGTCGCTGACATACTTGTTGGCAATGCTCGTGGCAGTGCCAATGGGTTAACGGCTGCTGGTGTTACCTACGTTGTTTATGGGCGGCGTGGGGCATTCCCAGTCTCTCTTAGTCCGAGCGATTTAAACGGTACTAATGGGTTTATTGTACTTGGTACGAATACCGAAGATCGCAGTGGTCGCTTCGTTGGCGATGCGGGCGATTTTAATCACGATGGTGTTGATGATTTTCTAATTGGTGCGCCAAACAAAACACAAGGTGACAAGGCTGAAGTTGGTGAGGCCTATTTGATTTATGGGCGCACAGGCGGTTTTCCTCGCGCAATCAGTTTGGCTGATATTAATGGCAATAATGGTTTTGTATTTAAAGGCAGCAATATTCAGGATGCGGCAGGTAGCGCGGTAACTGGCATCGGGGATTTAAATCACGACGGCATTGATGACATCGCTATCAGTGCACCAGGCAAGGGGCCGTTCGGTTCGCCAACTGACTACCCGGGAGAGACTTATGTTTTATTCGGTGGGCAGTTCAACGGTGTAGCCGAAATAAACGAGCAAAGTTTAAACGGGCGTAATGGTTTTGTTGCGCGTGGTATTCGTGGTGGCGTAGTGCCTATCGAAGAAGGTCAGGCTATTTGGGGAGATTTATCGGGTACCTCGGTTGATGGTGCTGGCGACTTTAACGACGATGGTATTGATGACTTACTCATTGGCGCATCGCATACGATCATCAATCCCAGGCGCAAGGGCGTTGGGCAGATTTATGTTATCTACGGCACGCAAAGTGAATTTCCAGCGCGGTTTAATTTAGTTGATCTTGATGGTGATAATGGTTTTCGAATCAATGGCATCGGCACGGTGGACTACTTCGGTGTGTACTCTCGTAAAGCCGGAGACTTCAACGCGGACGGGCGCGATGACTTGGTGATTGGTGCATCGGGTCAGGGCAATTCCTATGTAATTTACGGGCGTGACCCATGGGCGGCCGTTACACCACCACCTACACCGGTGCCTTTAACTACGCCAAGCACCAATGGTTTTCAACCGATTGCGTTTAATGCATTAGCTGATGCGGGTCGTTTATCGATTGCTGAATTAGCCGACCCAACGGGTCCAACGCCTTTGCCGATTGGCACATCGGTTGTACTAGGTAGCCCTGCCACGCCGGGTGATTTGCCGCCCAATATTCTCGAGCCGGTGGCACCATTACGTCCGAGTGTGGATACGCCTGCGGTTCCAGTTGATGTGCCTGTAGAAGTGCCGGTTGAAGTTCCCACTGATGGTCAGGTTGACGTTGCGGATGAAGTGCCAACGGATAATGTGCCTGATGCGCCAACGCCTTCAGAGCCATTGATTACAGTTGGTGGCGGGTTCGCCATGCATTTAGGCTTTTTATTAATGTTGTTTGTTGTGGTGCGGCGAAAGCGCAATTACCTGTTACAGTTCTCCTAAAAAGAGGAGGACAGCCCTTGGATAAATTGCCTAATTCGGTTGAAGGCCGAGATGCCTTAGCCCACATGCACGCCTACACCAACGCGCGTGTTCATCAGGAAGTCGGCCCCATGATCATGGAAGAAGGCCGTGGCGTTCACGTTTGGGATAACGATGGGAATAAATACATTGAAGCTATGGCCGGCCTTTGGAGTACGGCTTTAGGGTTTAGCGAGCAGCGTCTGATTGATGTAGCAACGGCGCAAATGCAGAAGCTTCCCTACTATCACACCTTCACGCATAAGGGTCATTCGCAGGCGGCTGATCTTGCGCACAAGCTGGTTGATATTGCACCGGGGCCCATGAGCAAAGCATTTTTCACCAACTCAGGCTCGGAAGCCATCGATACGGCGATCAAGTTGATTTGGTATCGCTCCAATGCGCTGGGCAAAACTGAAAAGAAGAAAATTCTGACCCGCAAGCGCGGCTACCATGGCGTGACCACTGCTGGCGCGTGTTTAACGATATTACCGGCTAATCAAGCCTCATTCGATCAAGTGGTGCCAACAATTGAGCTTACGTGCCCGCACTATTGGCGCGAAGCGCATGATGGTGAAAGCGAAGAAGATTTTGCGACTCGTCTTGCCAAAGAGCTCGATGATACGATTGAGGCAGAAGGTCCTGAAACAGTGGCTGCTATGTTCGCCGAGCCTGTCCAAGGTGCTGGTGGTGTCGTGGTTCCGCCTGCTACCTATTGGGGGAAGATTCAGGCTGTATTGGCTAAACACGATGTGTTGCTAGTGGCTGATGAAGTCATTTGTGGGTTTGGTCGAACCGGCAATATGTTTGGTAGTGACACTTATAATATAAAGCCTGACATGATGACCCTATCCAAGCAGCTCACGTCATCCTACTTACCCGGTTCTGCTTTACTGATTAACGAGCGAGTATTTGAACCCATAGCCGATGAAAGTAATAGAATCGGTGTGTTGGGTCATGGCTTTACAGGTGGTGGTCATCCTGTGGTGTCGGCTGTGGCCAATGAAACCATCCGTATCATTGAAGAAGATAACTTGGTTGCACATGCGCGCGAAGTAGGGGCACACATGATTGCTGGGCTTAGGCAATATGAGTCTCATCCATTGGTTGCAGAGGTGCGCGGTGTCGGTTTGATTGCGGCCATGGAGCTGGTGACGAATAAAGAAACCAAAGTGGCTTTAGAGAAGCCCGGTCAATTGGGCATGATTGCAGGCAAGCAAGCCACGGCTAATGGATTCATCACGCGTAACATCATGGATGCTATGGCATTTTGCCCGCCGTTGATCATATCCAAGTCGGAAGTTGATGACCTGGTAGCACGTGTGGGTAAGACCTTGGACGCAACCTTGGCCGAGTTAGAACCCGGAGCGGTTAATTAGTAATAGTCGAATAACGTGGCGATTGGGTTTAAACCTATCGCCTAGGTGACGTGGAATTGGCTGCACGTAGAATTTATTTTTAGCCAAAATGCAAAATATCGGCAACGGTTTGTGAAAGCCGTCGCAAAATTGACTGGGTTCGAGCAACTTCCTCAAGTCGAATCTACGTATGTGCTGTAAGTAATTGATTCTTATAGACACGGTAATGTACGCTAACTCCTTGTTTTTTTACGTAAAAATCGCGTTTTAAGGTCTCTTTTTCATTGACCATCTGAAGTCGTATCCGTATAGTGGCCCTCAGTGCTTTTTAGTGGTTGCAAGTGGGGAATCCGGCTTAATTTGGGCTGAAAATCGATGTTTCGGGGTATTTCCAAGCTGACAGTAGATGCAAAGGGACGGCTTGCCGTACCCAAGCACCATCGCGATCGACTGGAAAATGACGGTATTACCCGAATGATGGTCACCGTCGACCCCTCCCACTGTTTGTTGTTGTACCCGATGCCGGATTGGCTAGAGATTGAAGCTCAATTGATGAGCGCGCCAAATGCAGATCCAAGAATCCGCACCATGCAGCGTTTGTTTGTCGGTTATGCCACTGAGGTTGAGTTTGATGTCAACGGGCGGATTCTGTTGCCGCAGGCTTTGCGTGACTACGCCGGTATCAAGAAAAAAACCGTGATGATCGGCCAAGGCAAAAAGTGCGAGTTGTGGAGTCAAGAAGCGTTTGATGCGTCAGCTGAGATGTGGCCTAGCGAGGTGGGCGATGTTGATCTGACCAGTACGCCAGAAGCCATACAGAATATTTCGTTTTAATGGATTCAGATACGCATGTATCGGTTCTGCAAGCAGAGGCGGTGCAAGCACTCAACATTGAGTCGAGTGGCAAGTATGTGGATGCAACCTATGGCCGTGGTGGTCATAGCGGAAAAATAATAAATCAACTGGGCGAAGCAGGTCGCTTACTCGCGATCGATAGAGACCCAGAAGCAATAGCCGACGCAGAGCGGCGCTTTGAAAGAGACCAACGGTTCAGTATCGTCAGCGCAAACTTCGCCGACATCGATCATGTGATTGAACAACATGGTTGGGTGGAACAGGTTGATGGATTGCTACTCGACTTGGGTGTGTCATCACCGCAACTCGATGTAGCACAAAGAGGCTTTGGTTTTTCTCGCGATGGAATGCTCGACATGAGAATGGATCCGTCATCTGGGGTTTCAGCGGCTGAATGGCTAGCTGATGTAAGAGAAGAAGACTTAGTGTACGTGCTAAAAACCTACGGTGAAGAACGCTATGCACGCAGAATAGCTGCGGCAATTGTTACTGCGCGAGATTCAGCGCCGATCACTCGTACCCTGCAACTTGCTGAAATTGTTAAAGCGGCACATCCGCGATGGGAGCGTCATCACCATCCGGCTACGCGCAGCTTTCAGGCTATCCGTATTCAAGTGAACGGTGAGCTTGATGCGATCCACGATGTGTTAGCCAAAGCGACATCGGTGTTGAAAAAAGGTGGTCGCTTAGTAGTGATCAGTTTTCACTCGCTTGAAGATCGAATCGTTAAACGTGCATTACGTCCTGCACCGCCACCAGCTGATTTGCCGCGACACTTGCCTTTGCCCGAAACAACACCACACCCGTGGAAAGCAGTGAGTAAAGCGATTAAAGCATCCGATGCTGAGCTTGCGCGAAACCCGCGTGCACGCAGTGCTGTGATGCGCGTGGCCGAGAGGGTTATATGAACGGCATGACCTTCACCATCATCGCGCTTGTCGCGTTAAACGTTTGTTCGGCAGTTGCGGTTGTTTATACCAAGCATCTAAGCCGGCAACGCTATGCAGAGATCTCTCACAACCAGCAAATTATTGATGAATTGGATGTGCAATGGAGTCAGTTGCAAATAGAGGAAAGCACTTTTTCTGAACACGGCCTTGTTGATCGCACTGCGCGCGATCGATTGGGCATGGTTATGCCTGGCCACAAGGGCAGCATCATGATATCGCGACAACCCTGAGGCTATTGTGAAAATCCAATCTCAGAACACAACCAGTCGATGGACTATGCGGCGCCAATTCGTGCTGTTGATGTTTGCCTGCATGGGATTGACTTTGCTTGGTCGTGCCTTGTATTTACAAGTTTTCGAATACGACTTTTACCGTAACCAAGGTGATGCGCGACACGTGCGCACCGTGGCTATACCTGCGCATCGCGGCAATATGCACGATCGCAATGGTGAGCCGCTTGCTATCAGTACGCCGATTAAAACCGTTTGGGGTGTGCCGGAAAAACTGGTGGCGCAGCCGGCAGCTTTGCGCGAAGTGAGCGCTTTATTGGCGCTGCCGGACGGTGAGTTGCAACGTAAAGCGGAAGTGGCTGAATCGCAAGGCAAAGAATTTATTTATGTAAAGCGTCACGTGATGCCTGAAGTGGCAACAAAAGTTGCGCAGTTAAATGTTGAAGGTTTGGGTTTGCAGCGTGAGTATCGACGTTACTACCCAAGTGGTCGCGCAGCGTCACAGGTTGTGGGCTTTACTGGTATCGATGATGTGGGGCGCGAAGGTTTGGAGTTGGCTTATAACGACTGGCTCAGTGGCGAACCGGGTAAGCGTCGTGTCGTGCAAGATCGCACTGGGCGTGAGATTACCGGTGTTGACATTATCAAGCCTGCCATTCCTGGTAAAGATTTGCGTTTGAGTATCGACAAGCAATTGCAATACTTTGCTGACCAAGCACTGATCGACGTTATAAAAGAGCACAAGGCGGAATCAGCTTCCGTCGTTGTCATGAAGGTTCGTACAGGTGAAGTGTTGGCCATGTCGAACTACCCGTCATACAACCCGAATGATACTGGCGATAGAACCGGCGGTCGGCAACGTAATCGTTCGGTAACCGATGTGTTTGAACCGGGTTCAACCATGAAGCCATTCACCATTGCGGCTGCGTTGGAGTCGGGTCAGTTCAAGGCAGATGACATTGTGTATACCTCACCTGGTTATTACAGCATTGGTAAGTATCAAATTAATGATGTGCGCGACAATGGCTGGCTCGATCTGCGCGGCATTGTGCGCAAGTCAAGCAACGTTGGTGTAAGCAAGGTTGCAACGCAGCTCGATCCGGAACAAATGTGGTCGGTGTTCGACAGCTTCGGTTTTGGTCGACCACCGGGTAGTGAATTTCCAGGTGAAGTGGCCGGTTACTTTAATCACCCAACACTTTGGCATCACATAGAGCAAGCGAGTGTGTCTTATGGCTACGGTATATCAGTATCGGCTTTGCAGTTGGTGCGTGCCTATTCAGCATTAGCCAACGACGGCATTTTGCCCAATGTTGCTTTTATCGCAACTGACGAAGCGCAGTCGGATGGCCGCCGAGTATTGGATAGAAGTATCGCGCGTGAGGTGCGCAACATGCTCGAATCAGTTGTCACCGATGGCACTGGGCACCGTGCGGCCATACCTGGTTATCGCGTGGCGGGTAAAACTGGCACGTCACACCGATCGGTTTCAGGTGGTTATGCAGAAGATCGATATGTATCTGTATTTGCAGGCTTTGCACCGGCATCGCGTCCGGAATTGGCAACGGTTGTGGTAATTCACGATCCAAAAGGTGGGCAGCATTTCGGAAGTGTGGTTGCAGCGCCTGTGTTTGCCAATGTCATGTCGCATGCCTTGCGCATTCAAAATATTGAGCCGGATGATGTTGAAGACCAGCGTGTTGGTCTTGGTCCGGTACTTGGGCCACACAGGAGTGATCGTTCCTGATGAGCTCTTCGGTTTCCACAATGCAGCTTTCAAAGTTGCTCGACGGGTTCGTGCAAGGCGATGAGCTGCTTGATGCAAACCTTGCGTCTATAGACGTAGGCGGTGTGTGTCTGGATAGTCGTTTATTAAACACCGGTGATCTTTATCTGGCGATGGGTGGTGCGAGTGCGCATGGTTTGCAGTTTATCGATTCAGCATTAAACAACAATGCGTGTGCAGTAGTTGTAGATGATGCTGGCATGGACTTACATCAAAACGCTATCGCGAAAGTTAAACAAGCGGGTAAGCCTGTATTGCACGTCGCTCAGTTAAAGCAAAAAGCCGGTGCGATTGCTGCGCGTTTCTATGGTCACCCGAGTAAGCATTTAGATGTGGTGGCTGTGACGGGTACTGACGGTAAAACATCAGTATGTCGATTTGTATCAAACGCACTTAGTGGGGCGGGTAAGCCGTGCGGTTACATCGGCACATTAGGCTGGGGTTTAGAAAGCTTGACCGAAACGCAATTAACTACCCCCGATGCTGTATCGCTTCAACGCATGATGGCGCAGATGCGCGATGCAGGTGCGCACGTAATTGCGCTTGAAGCCTCTTCGCACGGATTAGAAGAAGGGCGGCTGGATGCGGTAGATATTAATGTAGCCGTGCTAACAAATTTTGGTCGAGATCATCTTGATTATCACGATACTTTAGAGCAATACAAAGCGGCGAAAGCACGCTTGTTTAGCTGGCCTAGCGTTAAAAGTGTGGTGCTTAATGGTCGGGATGAGCTTGGGCAGGAATTGGCAGCGCGAGCTGCGGATAGTAACTGTTTTAGTGTGTTGTTTTTCTCGCAAGGTGCACCAAGCGCTGATGCAGATGTGTTGGTTCATGCCGAATCGATTGAGCTGCATAACAACGGTATGCGTTTTGGTCTGATCGATAATGGCGAGCGATTTGAACAACAGTCAAATTTGATGGGCTCTTTCAACGTTGAAAATTTATTGGCTTGTTATGGTGTACTTCGCGCCTTAGGGCAGGCGGCGAATGACGCTAGCGCATCGCTTGCATCGGTCCAACAAGTGCCTGGCCGGATAGAGCAGTTTAATGGTGTAAACAAGCCAACCGCAATTGTTGACTACGCTCATACACCACAAGCCTTAGCCGCGGTGATGGAAGCCGTACGCAAGCATTGCGAAGGCCGTTTATGGGTTGTGTTTGGCTGTGGTGGTGACCGCGATCCTGGAAAGCGTGCACCGATGGGGCGTGCAGCGGAAAAAGCCGACCACATTATTGTGACCGATGATAACCCACGTACCGAGAATTCAGCCGATATTCTTGATGCCATTGTTGCTGGTATGAGTGAGCCTGATCGAGCGGTAGTTATCGCCGATCGCGAGCAGGCGATTGCGCATGCGTTAACGCAGGCGGCCAGTAACGACTTGGTACTCGTGGCCGGTAAGGGCCATGAGGATTATCAAATCATCGGAACAAAAAAGCGTGATTTTAGTGACCGACTTTCTGTGCAACGTTTTATGCAGGAGGCCGGGTAATGATTCGTTTAATGCTATCTGATTGCCAGTCGTACCTTGATGGTGAACTCTTTGGTGACGATGTTCAGCTAAGCGGATTCAGTATCGACACCCGGACCTTGCAGCCGGGCGATTTGTATATCGCGATCAAAGGCGATCGTTTCGATGGTCATGAGTATTGCCGCGCGGCCGAAGAAAAAGGCGCAAGTGGCTTATTGGTGCACACGCCCATTGATTCAGGTCTTCCACAGCTAAAGGTCGATGACACGCGCATCGGCTTAGGTTTATTGGCCAAGATGTGGGCTGAACAATTTCAAGTGCCTACTGTGGCTGTTACTGGTAGCAATGGTAAGACCACGGTTAAAGAAATGGTTGCCGCCATTCTTGGGCAGTTAGGGCCAGTCTTGTCGACTGAAGGTAATTACAACAACGATATCGGTGTGCCTTTAACGCTTTTGCGTTTGCGCAATCACCATCAGTATGCGGTTATCGAGATTGGTGCTAACCACGTTGGTGAAGTCGCCATGCTAAGTCGTCTAGTGCAACCCGATGTTGCATTGGTAAACAACGTAGGCGAGGCGCACCTGGAAGGCTTTGGCAGTATTGAAGCCATTGCCGAGGCAAAATCTGAAATTTATCAAGGCCTAAGCTCCGATGGTTGGGCTGTGATCAATGCTGACGATAAGTTTGCCGATGATATGCGTGCTGCGGCTGCCCACTGTCATCAAAGAGAATTTGGTTCTGATGAACAGAGTGCTGTGCGCCTGCTGCCCGAGCCACAATTGCAAATCAACACCGGCGAAAAAACTTTGTCTCCACGATTCGCTTTGTTGGGCCGACACAATCGATTGAATGCCGTAGCGGCTACTGCGGTCGCGCAATGCATGGACGTGCAGCCGGTGGCAATTATGTCTGGGCTTGCGCAGATTCTGCCAGTGGCCGGTCGCTTGCAAACTAAGCATGGTTATAACGGCTCCACCATCATCGATGACACCTACAACGCTAATCCCACATCAGTTCGTGCGGCTATTGATGTTTTGATAGAGCAATCTGGTACGCGTGTGCTGGTGCTAGGCGATTTAGCCGAGCTCGGTGCTGACGAACAAGAGTTGCACGCTCAATTGGGTGAGTACGCAAAGGCTGCCGGCGTCGACAAGCTTTTTACCTTGGGTAACTTAAGCCAGCATGCGTCGAATGCGTTTGCAGGTGCTCAACATTTTGAACACTCAGCTCAATTGGTTGCCGACTTACGCGCACTAATGAATAGCGATATCACGGTATTGGTAAAAGGTTCACGTGGCAGTCGCATGGAGTTGATTGTTAATCCTCTGGTTGAATCCAGTCCGCGTAAAGAGCCAGTGGTTGAAGTTGATAGCGCCGAAGTAAGCGAGGTCATCTCCTTATGATGCTCTTGTTAGGCGATTGGTTAAGCAGTATTGATGCAAGCTTTGGTGCGATTAAGTACATCACTTTGCGTGCAATATTCTCGGCCCTTACCGCACTGGTCATTTGTTTGTTGTTTGGCCCGAAACTGATTCGTTGGTTGAGTGCTGCAAAAATTGGCCAATCCGTTCGCGATGACGGGCCGGAATCGCATTTGTCGAAAGCTGGCACGCCAACCATGGGTGGCGCCATGATCGTTTTGGCTGTGGCCGTGAGTACCTTGCTTTGGTCAGATTTAGCCGTACGCCAAGTTTGGTTTGTACTGTTTGTTACGGTCGGTTTTGCCGCGGTGGGTTGGGTTGATGATTATCGAAAGGTGATGTTGTCGAATTCTGCCGGGTTAAGTGCTCGCGAAAAACTGTTTTGGCAAACCCTGGTTGCTGGTATCGCTGTTATCACGGTTTATTTCACGACCAGTGACGATGCGCAACTTATCTTAACCATACCCATATTTAAAGATGCGGATGTGCACATGGGTTGGTTTTTTATTCCGTTTTCTTTTTTGGTAATTATCGGTACCAGTAACGCGGTGAACTTAACCGATGGCTTGGATGGCTTGGCGATTTTGCCAACGGTCATGGTTGCTGCCGGCTTAGGGCTTATTTCTTATCTTGCAGGTCATGCGATTTTTGCAGACTACCTGCACATACCTAACGTGCAAGGCTCGGGCGAATTAACCGTATTTTGTAGTGCGATGATTGGTGCCGGGCTTGGATTCTTATGGTTTAACACCTATCCGGCGCAAGTGTTTATGGGTGATGTAGGTGCTCTGTCTTTAGGTGCTGCATTGGGTGCTATTTCAATCATGGTTCGCCAAGAGCTTGTGTTGTTCATTATGGGTGGCATTTTCGTGCTCGAAGCCGTTTCCGTAATTATGCAAGTCACCTCGTACAAGTTAACCGGTAAGCGCATTTTTAGAATGGCGCCGATTCATCATCACTTCGAACTAAAAGGTTGGCCAGAGCCTCGCATCATTGTGCGTTTTTGGATTATCACGGTCATTCTTGTGTTAGTTGGTTTGTCTACGTTGAAGCTGCGCTAATGGATGTGATGACACTTAAAAATAAGCGTGTGCTGGTTGTTGGTCTTGGTGTGACCGGCGAATCGGTGGTGCGTTTTTTAAGTACACACAAAGTGGCATTTGATGTGGTTGAAGAAAAAACCAGTCCGTCGAGAGAGCTTGAAAAGCACCTTGGCGATGCGAAGGTTTATAAGCAGCTAGATGCGCAATTGTGTAGGGGTTATGACGTGTTAGTGATCAGCCCGGGTGTGCCGCGAGCACTGCCAGCGTTGGTTGAAGCCCTGGCACATGGCGTTGACATTATTGGCGATATTGAATTGTTTGCACATGCGGTAGGGACTACGCCGGTTATTGCGGTAACCGGTTCAAACGGAAAAAGTACGGTGGTGTCTTGGATAGCACATGTATTGGGCCACTGTGGAAAGCGGGCGAAGCTATGCGGAAATATTGGAATGCCTGCACTCGACAGCATTGATCCAACAGCGCAAGTCTACGTGCTTGAGTTATCGAGTTATCAATTGGAGTCAACATCGTCGCTGAAGACTTTGTCGGCGGTCGTTTTAAATATTTCTGACGATCATATGGACAGATACACATCCATCGAACACTACGCGCAAGTGAAACGCCGAGTGTATGAGAACTGCGACCATACAGTGATTAATCTTGATGACAAGCGTGCGTTTGACCAAAGTATGGTGGCCAACAGCGTTGCCTTTTCAGTATCGAACTCAGCCGACGCAAGCTATCACGTTCGGGATGCGGCTAACGATGCGTGGCTTTGTCGTGGTGATGAGAAGCTGATGCGACGGTCTCAACTACAAACGCCTGGCAATCACAATGTGGCTAATGCCTTGGCGGTGTTGGCTTTGTTGGAACCGATTGCCCTGGATAGCGAAAAGTTGGTTGTGGGTATGAGCGGTTTCTATGGCTTAGAACATCGCACCGAATTTGTATTGGATAACAAGGGTGTGCGTTGGTACAACGATTCAAAAGGCACCAATATTGATGCCTGTGAAAAAGCCATTTTGGCTATGGCAGCACCGGTTGTATTAATTGCCGGCGGTATGGGTAAAGGTGCCGATTTTCAGGCTTTGCGCAAGGTCGTCGAACAGCACGTGAAAGCGATGGTGTTAATTGGTGAGGATGCAGCGCTTATTCGTGATGCATTGGCAGGCGCTACCCACTGTGTCATGGCCAACTCTATGGAAGATGCGGTGAATCAGTGCACGCTGCTTGCAGAAGCCGGTGATGTTGTGTTGTTATCGCCAGCGTGCGCAAGTTTCGATATGTTCGAAAACTTTGAGCAGCGTGGTGTGCAGTTTAAGCAAGCGGTAAGGGCGATAGCAGCATGAGTGCGCTAGTTTCAAAAGTCGCATCCGGCAAAATTGTTTCGCGTGCCGACAAAGCCGCCGCGTCGAAGAGCGAATTCAAGCAGCACGCCTTGCTGCTCTCGTTTATCACGCTGTCGTTGTTTGGCGTGGTTATGATCGCGTCTGCATCAATGGCCTTTGCCGCAGAAAACTATGGCTCACCGTTTTATTTTGCGCTGCGTCAGTTGTTGTTCTTGGTTATTGGTTTAGCTGCAGGTTATTTGTTGTTTCAATTGCCATTGGCGAAATGGGAACAATATGGACCTGCGCTCATTATTATTTCCTTGGTGTTTTTATCATTGGTGCTGCTTATTGGTAAGGAAGTCAACGGCAGTAAGCGTTGGATTGATCTTGGTGTGTTTACCGTTCAGGTATCTGAAACCGTGAAGCTCTTTATCATTGTGTATTTGGCTGGTTACTTGGTGCGTCGAGGTGAGCTTGTACAAAACACCATTGGTGGTTTTCTGCGCCCGCTTGCATTGATTTTGGTCGCCAGTGTTTTATTGCTGTTAGAGCCTGATTTTGGTGCGGTGGTTGTTATCGTTTTAACAGCCTGCGCAATGTTGTTTATTGCAGGCGTTAAGCTGCAACAGTTTATGGCGCTGCTGGTGAGTTTATTCGTCACAGGTGCGTTGTTGATTGTTCTGTCGCCATACCGCGCAAAACGCCTGGCAAGTTTTCTTGACCCATTTAGTGATCCGTTTGCCAGTGGTTTTCAGTTAACCCAGTCGCTCATTGCTATTGGCAATGGCAGTATCACCGGCATGGGTTTGGGTAACAGCGTACAAAAGCTGTTGTACTTACCTGAAGCGCATACCGACTTCTTGTTCGCAGTTATGTGCGAAGAGTTTGGCTTTATTGGTGTGCTGTTCGTGGTTTCTTTGTATGGCTTTATTCTTTGGAAGAGTTTTAACCTGGCGAAGATCGCCGATCAACAAGGTAATCGCTTTGCCGGATACCTGGCCTTAGGTATTGGTGTTTGGATTGGCTTGCAATCGTTTATCAATATTGGCGTAAACATGGGTATCTTGCCGACCAAAGGTATCACGCTGCCCATGATGAGTTATGGCGGTAGTAGTGCGATTGTATTTACCGTGTCGTTCGCGCTATTGCTTCGCATTGAATATGAAACTCGGCTGTTCGCTCAACGCGCCATTCGCAGTAACACCACGGGAGGTGCTGCATGAGAACAGCGCAAACCGTGGTGATTGCTGCAGGTGGTACTGGTGGTCATATCTATCCGGCGATGGCGGTGGCTCGCGTGTTAGACGCGCGCAAAATTCCAGTGGTTTGGATTGGCACGAAAGAGGGGCTTGAGTCTCGCATTGTGCCAGAAGCGAATATCGATATTCGGTTCATTAACGTGAGTGGTCTGCGTGGTAAGGGCCTTAAAGGCATGATCACTGGTCCGTTCAAAGTGATCGGCGCTTGCATTCAAAGCATGCGCATCATGTCTGATGTTCGTGCAAACGCGGTTTTAGGTATGGGTGGGTTTGTATCTGGCCCTGTTGGTATCGCTGCGTTGTTAACGCGTCGTATGTTGGTGCTACATGAGCAAAATGCGGTAGCTGGTATGACTAATAAATGGTTAGCTCGATTAGCCAATCGTGTTTATAGCGCCATGCCTGG
Source organism: uncultured Granulosicoccaceae bacterium (assembly GCA_938035945.1). GTDB lineage: Bacteria > Pseudomonadota > Gammaproteobacteria > Granulosicoccales > Granulosicoccaceae > Granulosicoccus. The sequence goes on along the minus strand of CALHOU010000008.1, from coordinate 20,828 downwards.
TGTATTTCCCGAAAAGGTTGGTGCCTTGGCTATTGGTAACCCTGTGCGCGAGTCTATTGAAGCGCTTGGTGTGCAAAAAATTGAACAAATGAGTGCAAGTGCAAACGCCCAGCCGGCTTTGAATGTGTTGATAATTGGCGGTAGTCGTGGTGCACGTGCATTGAATGAAGTCGTGCCGCAAGCGATAAAGGTATTGCTGGATATACAAGCCGATATTAAGTTAAACGTGTGGCACCAGACGGGTCCAGCGGATGAAGCAGCTGTACAAGATGCCTACAAAGAATTTGCCCACAGGGCCGAGTCGGTGCAGGTGAGTGCTTATATCAATGACGTTACCGACGCTTATAGGTGGGCTGATGTGATGATCAGTCGCGCAGGTGCGATGACGGTCAGTGAACTAAGTGCAGCGGCCTTGCCTGGTGTGTTGGTCCCATTCCCACACCATGCTGATGATCACCAGACACGTAATGCGAAGTTCTTGGTTGATGCAGGCGCAGCGGTGCTCATGCCACAGCCTGAATTAAATAAAGATTCACTCGCGAATACTTTGCGCGAGCTCAGTGTGTCACCAGAAAAATTAAAAACGATGGCGAAAGCGGCGCAAAGTTTACATAAATCAGATGCAGCTATTGTCGTTGCCGATGCTCTGCAGGAGGTCGGCCACTAATGGTTGTTGATATCTCCCCAAGTGTTAAGAGTCAGATGCGTCGTGTGCGCGCCATGCATTTTATTGGCATCGGCGGCGTAGGCATGGGTGGAATTGCCGAAGTTATGCATCACTTGGGTTTTGCCGTTAGCGGCTCTGATCTTGGTAGCAATGCGCTAACACAACGATTGGCATCCTTAGGTGTCACCGTGCAACAAGGCCATGCTGCCGAACACGTCGACGGTGTCGATGTGGTTGTGATTTCAACAGCCGTACCAGAAGACAACCCGGAACTGATTCGAGCGCGAGAAGAACATATTCCAGTGGTGCGACGAGCGGAAATGCTGGCCGAACTGTTTCGTTTCCAACAAGGTATAGCGGTTGCCGGTACGCACGGGAAAACTACAACGACCAGTTTGGTTGCGAGTCTGCTCACGGAAGGCGACTTAGATCCAACCTATGTTATTGGTGGTCGTTTAAACAGTTCTTCTGCAAATGCTTATTTAGGCCAATCGGATTGGTTGGTCGCAGAAGCGGATGAAAGTGATGCGTCTTTCTTGTACTTGCAGCCGGTTATCTCGATCGTGACCAATATCGATGCAGATCACTTATCTACTTACGATGGTGATTTTGAAAAGCTGAAGCAAACGTTTATCGACTTTCTTATGCACTTGCCATTTTACGGATTAGCGGTTGTGTGTATTGACGACGAGCATGTTCGGGAAGTGTTACCCAGCGTTGCCCGTCCAATCAGAACTTACGGCTTATCGGAAGAGGCGGATGTTCGTGCAACTAACGTTAAGCAAAGTGGTTTAGAGATGCATTTTGATGTGCACTTTAGCAGCGGTGTAAGCATTGAAAATGTAGTGCTCAATATGCCTGGCTATCACAACGTGCTCAATGCATTGGCAGCGATCGCCATCGCCAACGAATTAGGTGTTAGTGAAGCGGCTATCAAGAAAGCATTAAGTGGCTTTGCAGGTGTTGGTCGCCGTGCGCAAGCTGCGGGTGAGTTACATTTTGAGGGTGGCAAAGCGATGTTGTTTGATGACTACGGTCATCATCCTACAGAAGTGTCGGCAACGCTTGCAGCGATTGCTGGTGGCTGGCCGGATAAACGGCTTGTCGTTGTATTTCAACCGCACCGTTATACCCGAACACGTGATCTGTTTGAAGATTTCGCTGAAAGCCTGTGCACACCAGACGTGCTGGTATTAACTGAGGTGTATAGCGCCGGTGAAGAGAAAATCACAGGTGCAGATGGCCGATCACTGGCGCGCGCTATTCGAAACCGTGGTCAGGTAGATCCGATCTTTGTAGAAGACATAACGGAAGTTCCCAAAGCCTTACAGAACGTTTTGCAAGATGGCGATGTGGTGCTTACCTTGGGCGCAGGTAACGTGGGTTCACTTGCTGGTTCATTGCCTGAATTTTTCTCCAAGGAGACTAGTCATGCTTGATGCAATGCCAGCTCCTGCGAACTTTGGCAAAGTCGCCGTGGTTATGGGCGGATGGTCGGCTGAGCGTGAAGTGTCATTAATGAGTGGCCAACAAGTTTTTGAAGCGCTGGTATCCGCTGGTGTGGATGCGCATGCCGTTGATGCCGGTCGTGATGTTGCCAGCGTTTTGGCATCGGGTGGTTTTAGTCGTGCCTTTTTGATTTTACATGGTCGTGGTGGTGAAGATGGCCATGTGCAAGGTGCATTGGAACTGGCAGGCGTGCCTTATACCGGTAGCGGTGTGTTGGGTTCCGCGTTAGCCATGGATAAGTTCCGTGCAAAAACGCTTTGCCGTTCTCACGGTGTGCCAACGGCGGATGCAAAAATGGTGAGCAGCCTGGAACAAGCACAGCAGGTGAGTGAAGAAATAGGTTTTCCAGTGGTTATTAAACCAACGCTTGAAGGTTCAAGTATTGGTGTGTCGATGGTAAACGGATCGCAATCAGTAAAACCTGCCTATATGGCAGCAGCTGAGCATGGTCCGGTTATGGTCGAACGACGTCTTATGGGGCAAGAGATTACCGCTGCCATATTAGGTGAGCAGTGTTTGCCATTGGTTAGCATGAAAGGCGCGGGAGAATTCTATGACTATGAAGCCAAGTACGTCTCGAACGATACACTCTACCAGTGTCCCGCAGCTATCAATGATGATCTAACGGTGCAAATTCAGCAGTACGCGCTTGAAGCCTTTAAGGCGCTTAACTGCAGTGGTTGGGGGCGTGTTGATTTTATGCTCGATGAAGAGAATCAACCGTATTTTATTGAATGCAATACGGCTCCTGGTATGACAAGTCATTCCTTGGTGCCAATGGCTGCCGAACGAAGTGGTCTCTCATTCGAACAACTGTGCATGCACATTTTGGCTGACACGCTCACTGCTAAGGAGTTAGCGGCATGAGTGCAGTGATTAGATCAGAGCCGGTGCTACCGGTCAGCAAAGAGCCAATGGGTTTTGGCGTGCGATGGTCGATTGCCATTTTGGGTTTGGTGATTTTGCTCGCTGGTGGGATGTACCTGTCTGACATAGCATCCGACCCGGCACGCTTTCCGGTGATGAATGTCGATGTTGACGGCACGCTCGACTACACCGATCGCGAAGCATTGCGTGAACATGTAGAGCAACACACACGCTTGGGGTTCTACGGCATGGACGTCGATGCCATTCGTGCAAGTGTTGAAACCATGCCTTGGGTGTCACGAGCGCATGTGCGCCGTATGTGGCCTGGGCGGTTGATGGTAACGGTAGAAGAGCATGAACCAGCAGCCCGTTACAACGAAGATTCACTTGTGAGTAAGTCGTTGGTGTTGTTTAAACCACCGCAATTGGAAAAGGACAACCCGCAATACATCCAGTGGCGAGACAACTTTGCAACTTTGCCAAAGCTTGCTGGTGCGCAAGGTCGACACGAATTTGTTTTAGATGCATTTCGCAACTACGAGCTTGCGCTGCGTCCGTATGGCGTGAGTGTGAAAGCTTTGATTGAAGACGAACGTCGTTCGCAAACATTGGAATTGGCTAACGGTGTCACAGTGCGCATCGGTTACGAGTCGCATGAGTTAAGGCTGCAGCGTTTTATCGATGTCTATGAGCGTTTAGTGTTGCCATTGAACGGTCAGCCTGCGCGATTCGATATGCGTTATAGCAATGGCTTTGCGTTATCTAAAGGTGGTCTGATTGGGGGAACTAATTGAGCATGGTTGACAAGACTCAAAATCAAATGATTGTAGGTCTGGATATCGGCACCTCAAAAATCGTTGCCATTGTTGCTGAGATAGATGGCGACGGTAACGTTGAGCTTATCGGTATGGGCTCACACCCATCGCAAGGTCTGAAAAAAGGTGTTGTTATCAACATCGACTCTACCGTGCACGCCATAGAAAAGGCCGTGGCAGAAGCGGAGAGCATGGCCAATGTGAAGATTCAATCGGTGTTCGCAGGCATAGCTGGTAGCCACATAAAGAGTTTGAATTCACACGGCATTGTGGCCATTCGTGCAAACGAGGTTGAACCGGATGATGTTGAGCGAGTTATCGATGCGGCGAAAGCGGTTGCCATACCTGCAGATCAACGCATTCTGCATGTGTTGCCGCAAGAATTTATTATCGATAATCAAGATGGTATTCGGCAACCGATTGGTATGTCGGGCGTTCGACTAGAAGCCAAAGTGCATCTGGTAACTGGTTCTATCAGTGCGGCGCAGAACATTGCCAAGTGTATTCGTCGCTGCAACTTAGAAGTGGAAGACATCATTCTTGAGCAACTGGCATCGAGTCATTCGGTGTTAACGACAGATGAAAAAGATTTAGGTGTGGTGATTGTAGACATGGGTGGCGGCACCACCGACATCGCTGTGTTTACCGATGGTGCGATTCGACATACGGCGGTTATTCCGATCGCAGGGGATCAAGTCACCAACGATATTGCGGTTGCGTTTAGAACGCCAACGCAATTTGCAGAGCAAATCAAAGTTAAACATGCCTGTGCATTACAACAACTGGCAAGTCCAGATGAAATGATTGAAGTACCAGGGGTTGGTGATCGAGCAGCTCGCCGCCTTGCAAGACAAACACTCGCAGAAGTGGTTGAACCGCGATACGAAGAATTGCTTGGACTTGTCCACGCAGAACTTCGACGCAGCGGTTTTGAAGAAGCATGCGCAGCCGGTGTAGTTCTAACCGGCGGCACTTCGAAAATGGAAGGAGTAGTGGAACTGGCTGAGGAGATTTTCCATATGCCAGTGCGGCTAGGAGTTCCACAGCATGTAACCGGGATGGCAGAAGTAGTTCGCAACCCGATTCATGCGACCGGCGTTGGCCTGTTGCTATTTGGCAAACAGAGCCGCTTAAGCCCACGTCATCATTCTTCAGTTGATACGCGGTCCGAAGAGGGCTTGCTACAGAGAATGACTGCGTGGTTTAAACGCAACTTTTAGGGGACCGCTTAAGCAATATTGCTAAACGCGGATTCATTGCAACTTATTTTATATATAAACAGTGACTAGAGGACGTAACTTATGTTTGAACTCGTTGATTCAATAAACGACGCACCAGTAATCAAGCTCATCGGTGTAGGTGGCGGTGGCAGCAATGCCGTCCAGCACATGGTGGCATCTGGTATCGAAGGTGTAGATTTCATTTGTGCAAATACAGATGCGCAAGCGTTGAAATCTATGCATGCACAAACCGTTTTACACATCGGCCAAAGCATCACCAAAGGTTTAGGCGCTGGTGCAAACCCGGAAATCGGTCGTCAAGCGGCGATGGAAGATCGTGATCGCATTCAAGACCTTATCGAAGGTACTGACATGCTGTTCATCACTGCCGGTATGGGTGGTGGTACAGGGACTGGTGCGATTCCAGTGGTTGCACAAATTGCCCGTGAGATGGGCGTGCTAACGGTAGCGGTTGTAACTAAGCCATTCCCGTTTGAAGGCGGCAAGCGTATGCAGATTGCTGCGGCTGGTATTGAGGAGCTTCGTACTCACGTTGATTCTTTGATCACCATCCCGAATGAGAAACTGCTATCTGTGCTTGGCAAGAACATCAGTTTGTTGGATGCATTTCGTGCGGCAAACGATGTCTTACGTGGTGCGGTGCAGGGAATTGCAGAGCTGATCACAAACCCTGGCTTGATCAATGTGGATTTCGCTGACGTTCGAACCGTTATGTCAGAGATGGGTCTAGCGATGATGGGTTCAGGTATTGGCCGTGGTGATGAGCGTGCGACTGAAGCTGCCGAAATGGCTATTGCCAGTCCGCTTCTGGAAGACATCGATTTAGCTGGTGCCAAGGGTATTCTTGTGAATATCACCGCAGGAATGGACATGGCTATCGGTGAATTCGAAGAAGTTGGTAACGTGGTCCGTCAATTTGCGGCTGATGATGCTACCGTTGTGGTTGGTACGGCTATAGATGAGTCGCTTGAAGGCGAATTGCACGTCACTGTTGTGGCAACTGGCCTAGGTCAGCAGCAATCGCAAGCGATTAGAGGTATTCGGGCAGCGGCCGCAGGTGGTGCAGGGGTGACCAATGCTCGCGCAACTGGCACAGGTGGCCCAGCCTACGGTGGAACCAGCACCGCGGGACGCCCCTACACGCCAGCGACTCCAGCCTCTTATGGGTCTGGCGGCGGTGCCAACTATGAAAAGCCACAGGTTGTTCGAAAGACAGCCCAGGGCAATGCTACAAATAGTGGCATTCCAGCGTCGTCGGGCTCAGGTGATCACGATTATCTTGATATTCCGGCGTTTTTACGCAGACAGGCTGACTAGTCTCAACGAGATTACCAGTGCTTAAGGTAGGTGGAGCGCATTAGTGCGATCCGATATTATGCTGCGATTGAGCAAGGCTTGAACAATTGAGCCTTGCCCAAGCAGTCCAAGTGGCAATGTTCACATGCAGCAAAGGGATTCAGCTGCTATATAATGTGTACATACGCTAATTAATCGCAGTTAGGATCGTACAGTGATAAGACAAAGAACTCTAAAAAACACTATCCGGGCAACCGGCGTTGGGCTACACACAGGGAAAAAGGTTTACCTGACCCTCAGCCCAGCACCTATTGACACCGGTGTTGTTTTTAGAAGAGTCGACAGCACTCCACCCGTTGTTATTCCCGGCCACCCGCTGAATGTGCAAGACACCGAACTTGCTACGTCACTGGGCAAGGACGGTGTTCGCGTATCAACCGTTGAACATTTAATGGCGGCTCTAGCTGGTTTGGGTATCGATAATTGCTTTGTCGACGTAAGCGCCGATGAAGTGCCTATTATGGACGGCAGTGCTGCACCATTTGTATTTTTGGTGCAGTCTGCCGGCATTCTGGAGCAGGGTGCTGCTAAGAAATTTATCCGCATTAAAAAAGCCATCGAAGTTCGTGATGGCGAAAAATGGGCTCGTTTCGAGCCTTTCAGTGGCTTCAAGGTTAAGTTCACTATCGACTTTGATCACCCCTTGTTCGAAGGCCCGCAAACATCTGAAGTTGATTTCTCAACCACGTCTTTTGTTCGCGAAATCTCTCGTGCAAGAACGTTTGGCTTCATGAGCGACATCGAAGCTTTACGTGCTAAAAACTTAGCGCTTGGTGGCAGTATGGATAACGCGATTGTTATCGACGACTACCGAGTACTAAATGAAGATGGACTGCGCTACAAGAACGAATTTGTTCGTCACAAAATTCTAGATTCGATCGGCGACTTGTACCTATTAGGCCACAGCCTGATCGGGTCATTTACTGGCTACAAATCTGGCCACGCCTTAAACAACATGTTGCTTCGTGAACTTCTGGTTAACGAATCAGCTTGGGAAGAGGTCGTGTTCGAAGACATGAACACAGCACCTATCTCATACACTCAACCGCAAGAAGCGGTTGGTTAAGCATTAAATACTAGCGATGCTGACTTTAGTCAGCATCGCTACTTCACTTCTTTTTATTTTCCCCTCTACCGATCTACCGCTTTCCTGAACGAAATACCAAAAATATACCAATTCTGCTGATTGGTGTCGAATACGAACTGTTCGCTAGCGTTTGACGCGCAAAAAGCCATAGAATGAGCTGGTCGCATGAAGTGCACTTACAGCACTTCGACAGAATGCGCTGGGGACACGTATCTCTGGCCCACCATTTGGAGAAATAAATGAAATTCGGTTTAAAAACTTTCCTGGCTACAGCAACAGCTGCCGTGGCTTTATCTGGCACCGCTCAAGCGGCTGATACAGAGCTTACTTTTTCACATTGGGCTGGCCCAAAGCACGCGATGGCAACCAAGGTTTATCCATGGTTGAACGAAACATTAAGCGCATGCTCAGGCGGCTCACTCACCGTTAAGCTTGAAAACGGATTGGCGCCACCACCTGCGCAGTACGACACAGTGCGCGATAGCGTTGCTGATCTGGGCTGGATTGTTCATGGTTATACCAAGGGCAAATTCCTAACCACTAAAATGATTGAGATGCCTGGTTTGTCCGGTAACGCAGAATCCATGTCAGTGGCTTTTCAAATGACGCATGAAAAATTCTTTGCTGCGGCCAAAGAAGCAAAAGGTGTAGAAGTACTAGCGCACTTTGTTCACGGTCCTGGCATGGTGAACACGGCAGAAAAGATTACCTCTTACAAGCAACTTGAAGGTAAGAAGATTCGTGTTGGTGGTGGTGTTGCAAATGCTGTTGGTACGGCTCTTGGTGTTGCAGGTGTAAACATGCCAGCACCTTCAGTGTATGAAGCGATTGCATCTGGCGTGGCCGATGGTGTTTTCTTTCCACTTGAAACTCTTCACTCATTCAAGATCGATGAGTTAACCAAGTATTCTTTTGCTAATCCTGATGGCATGTACACTACATCGTTCGCGCTTATTTTAAGTGCAGACACTTACGACAGTTTGTCGGATGAGCACAAAGCATGTATTGATGGCGCACGTGGTGTTGAGATGTCGCGTCAAATTGGTAAGTTCTGGGATGAAGCCGACGCAGTAGGTCTTGAGCAATCGGCTAAGGGTGGTTCAGTAGTCATTGAAGCCAGTGCTGAAGAGCGTGCTTACTTTAAAGAGAAAACTGCAGGTATCGAAGCTGCTGTATTAGCTGAAGTTGAAAGCCGCGGTGTTGATGCTGCTGCTGCACTTGAGTACATGAAGTCGCTACTGCAATAAAACGTTCAAAGCGATATATTGGTAGCCTTATGGTGTGATATTGTTCGGTCATTCGAATAATTAGATACGCTTATGAGGTCTGCACTTGCAAAAATAGAAAGGCTAACGGATTCCGTTAGCCTTTTTGCTGCCAACATTGCCGCTTTAATTCTATTATTGTTGGTTGGCATTACGTGTGTCGATGTTGTTGGTCGATATCTTTTCAACAAACCTCTAGTCGGTACCGTTGAGCTTGTTGAAATTTGCATGGGTGCGATCACATTCTTTTCGTTTCCCATCATGTTTTCTCGCCACGATCACATCATTGTTGATCTAATTCCTCACTTTAAGCGCGGCTACCTCGGGTGGCTTGCGTCTTTATTGTTTCTGGGGGTGACGTTTTACATAGCGTTAAAACTTGGTGACCGCGTGTTTGACTACGCCAAGCGCGCTTTTGAAGATGGCGATGTCACTGAGTATCTTAATCTTCCACGCTACCCGGTCGTCGGTTTTATCACCGCCATGATTTTCACGGCCGCAGCAATCACCTTGCTCAAGCTTTTAAATGTGCTGTTCAACCCAGGCAACAGCGTGGAAGTGCTGGTTGAGGAAAATTTAGGCACATCGTTTGAAAGCAGGGAATCATCATGATTTCATCGCTGATTGGATTTGGTGCCGTACTCATTCTTGCGTTTATGCGCATGCCGCTTGGCATCGCATTAGGCTTAGTCGGCGTAGTTGGATTTACTTATGAATCGAGCTTGCGCGCGGCTATGTCGAGTGCCAGTCGGCTGGTGATCGATTCAAGTCAATCCTATGGCTTGTCGGTTGTGCCCTTGTTTATTTTAATGGGCTTGATGGTTGAACGCGGTGGTATGGCCAAAGAGTTATACCGTGCAGCTTTTGTATTTCTTGGTCATCGTCGTGGTGGCTTGGCGATGTCAACCATATGTGCTTGCGGCATGTTCTCGGCCATTTGTGGTTCGTCGCTGGCAACAGCTGCCACCATGTCAAAAGTATCCATGCCGGAAATGCGTCGTTACAAATACAGCGATGAATTGGCCAGCGCATCTATCGCAGCGGGTGGCACTTTGGGCATCTTAATACCTCCAAGCGTTATCTTGGTTATCTATGGCCTTATTACTAATGCATCAGTGGGTAAGTTGTTTATCGCCGGCATATTGCCAGGACTGGTGGGTGTGGTCTTTTATCTGTTAGCGGTCACCTATGTGGTGCGGCGCAATCCAGCGGCAGGCCCGGCGGGGGATAAGTGCACTTGGGGCGAACGTTTTCGCGCCCTGCTTAATGTGTGGACAACGCTAGGTCTGTTCGTTTTCGTTATTGGTGGTATATACATGGGCGTATTTACACCCACAGAAGCTGCCGGAATGGGGGCTGCTGGTGCTATAGCCATAGCGGCTATGCGAAAAGTGCTTACCCTTAAAGTATTGATGGAGGTCACACGCGAAACAGCCTTGACCACGGCCAAGCTTTTTATGGTTGTATTTGGCGCGATGATTTTTTCAAACTTTGTTAATCGGGCAGGCTTGCCCGATGCGCTAATTGAAATTGTAAACAGCTTTGATGTATCGCCACTGGGCGTTGTGTTTATTATTCTTATTATTTATTTAATTCTTGGCTGTGTGTTTGAGTCACTGTCCATGATTCTATTAACCGTGCCCATCTTCGCCCCGCTAATTGAAGGCTTGGGTATGGATATAATTTGGTTCGGCATTCTGGTCGTGGTCGCAACGGAAATAAGTTTGATTACGCCGCCCATAGGCTTGAATGTGTTTGTGCTCAAAGGGGTTTTGAAAGATGTATCGGTCAAAACTATCTTTAAAGGCGTGACGCCGTTTTGGATTGCAGACATTATTCGATTGATATTGTTGGCGTTGGTGCCTTCAATTGCGCTGTTTTTGCCTTCGCTTATGAAGGGCGTATAAATGCATGAGTCATCTTAGTGGACTAAGTGCGTTTACTCTCACGCCATTCAACGGTGCAGGCGTTGTTGATGTTGATCATTTGCAGAAACTCGTCGCCAGATTGGCAGCAACAGATGTTGATTCTATTGGCGTGCTTGGTTCAACAGGTAGTTATATGTACCTGAATCATGAGCAACGGTCTCGTGCAGTTGAAGCGGCTGTTGAAGCCAGTGGTGATAAGCCTATACTGGCAGGCATTGGGGATTTACGAACGGACCGAGTTGTGGAGCATGCTGCTAAGGCCGATAAGGCTGGTGCAAGTGCATTTTTGCTCGCGCCTGTTTCATATCTTCCGCTAACGGAAAGGGATTTTACTGAACTGGTTAAGACGATTGCATCTAACAGTTCTCTTCCCATTTGTTTGTACAATAACCCAGGTACCACGCACTTTACGATGTCCGCTGAGTTGGTAGTGAACTTAGCTAAGGTGCCAACGGTGAATGGAGTGAAAAATCCTGCGCCTGCAAAAGAGTTATCAGCGAATGAGTTGGATTCTCAACGCGGTAAGCTGCCCAAGGATTTTATCTTAGGCTATTCGGGTGATGCGCTTATCGCAAATGTTTTGCCGGCAGGTGCGGATGCTTGGTATTCGGTCATCGCTGGTACTTTGCCTGATCTCGCGTTAGCGATTTGGTCTGCGCGTAACGATCCTGAGAAGATACGTGAATTGCATTCTCAATGCACTCCTCTTTGGGAGTGCTTCAATACATGGGGAGGCATTCGCGTTGTGCCGGAGATTGCTCGCATGATTGGATTAGGTTCGTTAGATTTGGCGCTGCCGCTTCAGCCATTAGAGCAACATGCCGTAGCGAAAATTGAAGACGCGCTGAATTTTACACTCAGCTATTAAACCGCTGCACCGCGCGTCGCAATCGAAACGCATCGTATAACGGCACCGGCTCAACCGAGTCGCCTATGCTTGTCACCGCGGGCCCTAGATAACGCACGCCCTGCATTGTCGTTTGGCCATGTTCGCCAACAAGTAGCCCACCGCTTTGATCACAAATGTTGATCAGGCCTTGGTTTATCATGTTCGTCGTTAAATCATCGAAGCGGTTCTCCAGCCCGGGGCCTGCGCAATTGACAACAACGCAGGCTTTAAAGGTTTGTGCTTGCATGTTCTCATCCAAGTAGTGAACATGCGCGTGATCTGCGTCGTGTGTAATGCCTTGTACATTACCCGCAATAACTTGAGTACGGCCTTGTTGCTCGAGTGCGTGAAAATCTTCAATGCTGTCGCGGGTGCCGCCTTCAAAATGTTTAAATAGTGGTCTGGCAATTTTGCGTGCTTCGGTTAAGTTAGGCACATAGCCCGTAACGCCTTTGTCCAAAAAAATTGAACGAAGTCCTACGCGTGTTTCATATAAGGTGGCACCGGCTTCTAAAGCCATGCGTTGTTGTTCGAACACTTCTTTTAGAAAATCATCGGCCGTGCTAAATGTACCGTTTAATGTGAAAGGCGTTGGTTTGAAATTTATTGGCGGGCGAAGCGCACGCAGAATTTTCCCGGTAGTGGAGATAACCGCGAAGTCGATTTGTGATTCGGGTTTTATCGATTGATAGAATCGCAATAGGTCTAAACTTGCGGCACCAGAACCAATACACACAAGATTGCCACCTGTTTGCAATTTTTCGGCTATCGGATATTCATTGCCGAAGAGTTCTGGATACGCGTGCGTTCCATCGTCACCATCGAAACGCTTGTTGTATGGGCCACCGGTGGCGATGTCTACGCTATCGGCGCGAAACTGTTGTAGATCTTCCGTGTGAATGGTGATACCAGTACCATCGCGTTCAATACGCGTAGCATGCGCTGCTACCAATGTTACTTTGACAGATGAATTGCGTAGGGCTTCGATTTTTTTCAATACGCGTGTGCGGTAAAAGTCACCAAAAATTTCTCGCGGTGCGTTTAGGCTCGCAAACTCGCCAGCGTCACTGTAATGTTTTGCGGCCTCCAGCCAATTCGGTGTTCGGCCAGACATCACCTCCACCATGTAATCCCAGTTTTTATTTATCCAGTCAGCAAAATCGATATCAACGCTTCGGGCGGGGGAGTTAAGCAGGTAGGCATAGCGCCAAGGCGCATCCGCAGGTGCACTGGCATAGGCAATGCCACGACCTAAGTTCGCGACATCGCGTCCTATGATGGTTATGGAATCGTCGGGATTGCATTTTCGCGTAGTTGCGAATTCTGCCGCGGTTACCCCGTCTCCGATGATGATGTGGTGCTGGGGCATGTTCTGACTGCTATTTGTGGGTCTGAATTGCGGGAAAGGTGGGACTATTGGCATTCAGCCATCAGAGCGCTTCGCCAGTTGTTCTGCTACCTTCAACAGTGCACGTTGTAAATCATCTGCCTCCATGTTTTCGGCTGTGGCCTGAACAATACTGGCGGATGCTTTTGATCGTGCGCGTTTGCGCAAGGCCTGCGGGCGGGGCTCTGCCCTGATTTTCTCTGGTGCAACGTGCCATGTCACGTCGGCCACGGTGACGCCGTCGCGGTGCAATTCGTCAATTATCTGACGAGAAGCAAAGCGCAGGCGAGCAAGCCAGCTCGCATTATCCAGAGTCATCTTAAGAACGCGGTTTTCTATGCGACAAAATTGAATATGAGCAAGGCTCTCAGGCGGCATAATCCGTGCGATAACCTGCCTGATCTTACGATCATCGTGCAGTGCCTGTTTAACATCAATATCGACTAATTCGCTGAATTTTTTCATGACTAAATTAATTGATTCGACACCTGCCTCACCAGAAGTTGGGCAGCCTGAGACCGGGGACAATGGGTCCGCTCAAACCCGCATCGAACACTTGCGTGTATTGCTAAAGGCTCGTGCCAAGGATACGCTGTCGGACCGTCAAGCGTTGGGCTCGTTTTTCTTATTATCGTTGATTATCGTATTTAGTGCATTCGCTGGCTATTTAATGGGCGAACGCGCAGGCTCTGGCCCGCAGGGCTTGGTGGTCATGCCCGCAAGCTTCAATGCATTGGATGCAGCACGCTCAGGTGCGGATCAAAAAAAACTATCCGTCGCCAACGCCCAATCGATGCAATCTTCTCAGGAACTAACCGAACAAATAGGTCAACTTCGCGCAGAGCTGCTGCGTTTACACACGGTGTTCGTGCATTTGGCCGAGCTGGCCGAGCTCGATGATGGTGAGTTCGACCTCGAATCGCCACTTATGGAGTGGCAAGAGCAATCAAACTTACGAAAATTAGGGCTTTTAAACCGGCGCATTGCCCATATCTCTGGTAGCAGCGCGACACTTCGGTCGATCTTCGATACCCGCCGAATCGCGTTTGACCAAAAGATTTCTGGTAAACCGCTGGTTGAAGGGCACAAAACCTCAGGATTTGGCTACCGCACAGACCCAATCACTGGCGAGCGACTCGAACATTTAGGCCTCGATTTCAGCGGCCCAGTTGGGGAGCCCATTCTTGCATTGGCTGATGGCGTGGTCACTTTTTCGGGTAGGAATTCCGGCTACGGCAATCTTGTGGAACTTGAGCACGTTGATGGGCTCCGAACTAGGTATGCCCATAATCAGGCCAATCTGGTTAAGCGCGGAACCCGCGTGAAAAAAGGGCAAGCAATTGCGACTTTAGGCTCCACCGGGCGATCGACTGGCCCGCATGTCCATATAGAAGTACGGCTCGATGGTTCGCCCATCGACCCAGGATTTTTCATACGCTAGGCATAAGCGTACACAGAGCGTTCGGTGTCATAATACGACCATTTCCGGCGCTAATTACAATTACACGCGAATCGGCCGTTTACGGTGCCTCGCTTAGAAACCGCAGAAGCGGTATTTCAAGGTTTTGAATATTCATGATAGGTAATCTGATCAAAAAGATCGTTGGCACCAGCAACGACCGAATGATTAAAAAACTCTCTCGCGATGTGGAAGGCATCACCGCACTAGAGCCGCAAATGCAGGCGCTGAGCGATGATCAACTGCGCGAGAAAACGGATGAGTTTCGAGAGCGGCTTCGTAATGGCGAAACGCTGCAGTCGCTAACCACTGACGCATTTGCTGTTGTGCGCGAAGCAGGGGTTCGTGCGCTTAACATGCGTCACTTCGATGTGCAGTTTATCGGTGGCATGGTACTCGATAGCGGCAAGATCGCAGAGATGCGTACTGGTGAGGGTAAAACCCTTGTGGCAACTGCAGCCGTGTACCTAAACGCACTGACTGAAAAGGGCGTGCACGTTATCACCGTGAACGACTACCTCGCACAACGCGATTCAGAATGGATGGCGAAGCTGTATAACTTTTTGGGCTTATCGGTTGGCGTTATTATTAATGGCCTTGATAGCGATCAACGTCGCGAAGCTTATGCCTGTGATGTTACCTACGGCACCAATAACGAATTTGGTTTTGATTACCTGCGCGATAACATGGCGCATAGTCTCGATCAAAAAGTTCAGCGTGGCCTTAACTTTGCGATCATCGATGAAGTGGATTCAATTCTTATCGATGAAGCGCGTACGCCACTGATTATATCTGGCCCAGCCGATGGCGATAGCGATCTCTACGTCATCATTAACAAGCTTGTGCCTCGCATGCAGCGGCAGATGGAAGAAGACGGCGACGGTGATTTTTCCGTTGATGAAAAATCCAAGCAGGTTCACCTAACCGAACAAGGTCATGACACGGTCGAGGCACTGTTGGTTGAAGCTGGCTTGTTACAAGAAGGTGAAAGTTTGTACGATCCTTCGCACATCATTCTTATGCATCACCTGAATGCAGGTATGCGAGCCCATGCAATCTATACCAAAGATGTTGAATACATGGTTCGTGGTGATGAAATTCTTATTGTTGATGAATTCACCGGCCGTTCAATGCCAGGTCGTCGCTGGTCTGATGGTTTGCATCAGGCTATTGAAGCCAAAGAAGGTGTGACTATTCAACGTGAAAACCAAACCTTAGCGTCGATCACATTCCAAAACTTTTTCCGTATGTATGAAAAGCTTGCTGGTATGACGGGTACTGCTGATACAGAAGCGTTTGAATTTCAATCTATCTACAATTTGGAAGTCGTGGTGATTCCAACTCACCGTGAAATGGTTCGTGATGATAAAGCTGACTTAGTATTTCTCACGCAAAAAGAAAAGTACGATGCCATCATCGATGACATTGAAGATTGCGCTGGGCGTGGGCAGCCCGTGCTGGTGGGTACAACATCGGTTGAAACATCGGAATATTTAGCTGGTTTACTGCGCGAAAAGAATATTGAACACGAAGTGTTGAATGCGAAGCAGCACGAACGTGAAGCAAACATTGTTGAAAACGCCGGTCGGCCGGGTAAGGTCACCATTGCGACCAATATGGCAGGTCGTGGTACTGACATTGTGCTCGGTGGTAACCTTGAGGCTGAACTGCTTGCAATGGGCGATGCCGGTGATGCTGAAAAAGAGGCTGCAAAAGCTGAATGGCAAACCCGTCAAAATACAGTTATGGCTGCGGGCGGTTTGCACATCATTGGTACGGAACGTCATGAATCTCGCCGTATTGATAATCAGTTGCGTGGTCGATCAGGTCGTCAAGGCGACCCAGGTTCAAGTCGTTTTTATCTTTCACTTGAAGATAACCTCATGCGCATATTCGCATCCGATCGCGTTAGTGGTTTGATGCAAAAATTGGGTATGGAAGAGGGTGAAGCAATTGAACACCCATGGGTCACTAAAGCGATTGAAAATGCGCAGCGCAAAGTGGAAGGGCATAACTTTGATACCCGTAAGCACCTACTTGAATACGATGACGTTGCCAACGATCAACGTAAAGTGGTTTATGAAGAGCGCGATGAGCTCATGGCCGATAGCGATGAGCAGCAAGAGAGCCGTGTTTTAGAATTGCGCGAAGAAATTATTCCAGGTGTGGTTGAGAACTACATACCACCAGGTTCATTAGATGAAGTCTGGGATTTACCAGGTTTGCAAGCTGAGCTATTGAACATGACTGGTGAAACCATGGATGTGCAGTCTTGGTTAGATGAAAATCCGGATATCCCAGAAGATGAAATCACGCAGCGTATTCTTGATCAGTTAGCAGCTAGCTATTCTGTTAAAGAAGAGGCGGCAGGTGCAGAAGGCTTGCGTCGCTTTGAAAAGTACGTAATGTTGCAAGCGCTTGATGATCACTGGAAGGAGCATTTAGCTGGTATGGATTACCTTCGTCAAAGTGTTGGTCTACGTGGATATGCGCAGAAGAATCCCAAGCAAGAATATAAGCGTGAAGCATTTGAATTGTTCTCGCGCATGCTCAGCGAATACAAAAATGATGTTGTAACGGTTCTGAGTAAAGTACAAGTACGCGATCCTGAGCAGGTGGAACAAGCTCAGATTGAGCGTGAAATGCCAACCGAAGTCAGTTACGACCATCAAGATGCGGCCAGTGCATTATCGGATGCTCCGGCAGACGCAGAACCTCCAAGTGAGGCTGAGTCAGCTGTGGCGGCAGCAAATGCTGCGCGTGAAGCCGTAGCCAATCGACAAGCTCAACCACAAGCGCCGGTTAAGCCCTTTGTTCGTGAAGAAAAAAAGCTTGGGCGTAACGAACCCTGCCATTGCGGTTCTGGTAAGAAGTACAAACAATGCCACGGAAAATTGAGCTAAGCCATTGCCAGTAAATTTAAACCTTGCGCCCGGTATTGCGATTGACAATATCGGGCTTGCTCCAATCGCTGCGGGTATCAAATCTGATGGCTCGCCAGATCTACTGTTAGTACAACTGCCTGACGGCAGCACCTGCGCTGGCGTGTTTACGAAAAACGTCTTTTGCGCGGCCCCCGTAACCGTTGCGAAAAACCACTTGAATGAATCGAAGGGTGCTATCCGCGCCATGTTGATTAATTCTGGTAACGCCAATGCCGGTACTGGTGAACCTGGTATTGCCATGGCACACAAACACTGTGCAGCTACGGCAAATGCGTTGGGTATAGACACCGAACAAGTGCTGCCTTTTTCGACTGGTGTTATCGGGCAGCTGCTACCCGACGATATTATGCTCAAAGGCATTGAAATAGCATCGCAATCAATGGGCGCAGATTGGAATGCTGCCGCAAGAAGTATCATGACGACCGATACGGAGCCAAAATTAACGTCCAGGCAAGTCAGCATCGATGGTGAAACCATCACTATCACTGGCATGGCAAAAGGTGCGGGCATGATTCAGCCAAACATGGCTACCATGCTTAGTTATATTTTTACCGATGCGGCTATCAATAAAGCGCATTTGCAAAAAGCCTTGGAAGAGTCCGTTGCTACATCTTTCAATTCCATCACTGTTGATAGTGATACGTCGACCAACGATGCTTGTATGTTGGTCGCAACCTCCGAGAAGTCCGCGCTTAGCCCTGCTCATAAAGAGTGGGGTGTGTTTATGCAGGCTCTGTCTGCCGTGGCCTTGGATCTAGCGCAAGCGATTGTGCGCGATGCGGAAGGGGCTACCAAATTTATCACCGTGCATGTTACTGGTGGCGCTGATACAGAACAGTGTAAAACTGTTGCCTATGCAATTGCTAACTCGCCATTGGTTAAGACTGCTATGTTTGCCAGCGATGCCAATGTGGGGCGGTTGCTAATGGCGATTGGGAAAACAGAAATAGAGCAGTTAAAGCCTGAGGATATTCGTGTATCCATTGGTGATGTTTGTGCGTTTGAGGATAGTGGTATAGCGCACGGGTACACTGAGGAACGTGGTGCGGCAGTCATGAGCGAGCCTGAGATAACGATCACGGTAGACCTTGGCCTCGGTGATGCCAGTGCAAAGGTCTATACCAGTGATTTGTCTCATGACTATGTCAGCGTAAACGCAGATTATCGTAGCTAACTTCCGGTGAGTTCAAACACCATTGAAGTTGTTGCCGGCATTATATTCAATCAAGATAAGTCTCAAGTACTACTAGCGCTTCGTAAGCCTGATCAGCATCAAGGCAATTGTTGGGAATTTCCGGGCGGTAAGATTGAGCCCAATGAAGATAGGGCGCAAGCACTCGCGAGGGAATTGGATGAGGAACTTGGTATTCACGTGACTGAATCTGAGTCGTTTTGCCAAGTAAAGCACGACTACTCAGACAAATCCGTACATTTGCACTTTTGGCAAGTTACTCAGTTCTTCGGTGAGCCTCATGGTCGTGAAGATCAAAAGCTTCAGTGGTTTGCCGTAGACGAATTGGGTAGTTTAAGGTTTCCAGAGGCCAACGTTCCTGTAGTTGAAAAGCTGACAAAGGTTCTTGTTTAACTATTATCATGGAAATTTATGTTATTCCAGCAATGGCGTTTCTTGGTGGCGCTTATTTTCTGTGGCGAAACTTAAGATTGTTCAGAAATGAAGAACTGCTAAAACACGATCTTAGTACAAATCCTAAGGCAGAGTTTTGGGTGCAGAAACTGGGGTTCGAGAAAACCTTGAATCTTACAAAAAAGGTTTTTCTGCCGCTTGGTTTGTTGGTTAGTGCTGGTATGTTTTCAGTTGGCGTATGGGGTTTGCTGGCCATTCTGAGAGTGCAGTAATTTTAAAGTTTCACTAAGTTTAAATACTGCTCGTGCAGTTCTTTCACGCGTTTTACTGTGTCATCTATTGAACCGTTGTTATCGATAACATCGTCAGCCACGCTAAGCCGCTCTTCACGGGTTGCCTGAGCGTTTAGGATAGATTCTGCTTTCTCTTTCGAGCCACCATCACGCTTCATTAGTCGTGTTACTTGCGTTTCGGTAGGTACATCGACGACTAAAATTCTATCGAAGCGATCTTGTTGATTTGTTTCAATGAGCAATGGTACCGCATAGATTGCATAGGGGTGTTCTTGCTGTGCCGCTTGTTTGATTTTTTCATCCGAACGTTTTCGGATTAATGGATGCAGTAACCCATCAACCGTTTTTCGATGTTCGGGGTCACTAAAGATGATTTGCCGAAGTTGGGCGCGGTCGAGCTCTTGTTTGTCGTTAAGTATGCCATCACCAAAGTGTTCTACTAACTGGGTAAGACCCGTGCTGCCTTTGGCAACAACTTCGCGCGCGATGATGTCTGCGTCGATAACGGGTACACCTAGTTCTTTAAATGCATCTGAAACTAAGGTTTTGCCACTAGCAATACCACCGGTTAAGCCAATCAGAAACACGGTTGGCTTCTCCTATGCAAAGGTTCCAAGATAGGCGTTGGCGATTTTTTCACCCCACAGCATAGCGATCCAACCTGCTGCTGCGAGGTAAGGTCCGAACGGTATGGGAATGTTTTTATCCCTGCCAACAAATGCAATAAGACTAAGGCCAACGACGGCTCCCACCAATGATGAAAGCAATATGATAACCGGTAATTGTTGCCAACCGAGCAGGGCACCCAATGCGGCAAGCAACTTAAAATCACCATAACCCATTCCTTCTTTGCCGGTAATCAGCTTAAAAAGATGGAACACACACCATAATGCCAGATAACCACAGGCTGCACCTATTACGGCAGAACGAATATCCGTGAATACTGGGATTAGGCTTGCGATTAAGCCTATCCACATCAGTGGTAGCGTCAGGTTATCGGGTAGCAGTTGATGATCGAAGTCTATCATGGTCATGGAAACCAAAAACCAGGTAACCAGTATGCCTAACGCACATTGCAGTGTTGGTCCAAGCTGCCATGCAACAATCAGCGATAGAACCATCGTGACCAATTCAATGATTGGGTAACGAACAGATATAGGGTTTTTGCAGTTGAGGCATTTACCGCGTAGAGCCAACCAACTTAATACTGGTATATTTTGCCACCAGGTTATAGGATTGTTGCATTTCGGGCAGCGTGATCGTGGCACCGACAAGTTGAATTTTTCTGGCGCATCGGTATCTGTCAATTCAACGTCGGTAGATTGACTCAGCGCTTCTTCTGCAGCCATCTCACGCATGGCTTCGCGCCATTCGTTGTGCATCATCACTGGCATGCGATAGATCACAACGTTTAGAAAGCTTCCAACAAACAGGCCTAAAAACGCAACAACGCCGTAGAAAAGTACGGCGTTGTCTTGTATTGCTTGGAACAAAATCATCAGGAATCTACCCGATAAAAAGACGTAAGCATATCA
>CALHOU010000007.1 GCA_938035945.1 uncultured Granulosicoccaceae bacterium | reverse complement strand
TTGCCATACCGATGCAGCAACCGGTGAATTGGCAACCATGACAGTTCAGGATGATTCAGGGATTCGTGATGTATCGTTTGGCCCGGCTTGGGAAACCAGCTTGATGGCTAACGCAACACGCGACCCATACTGGCACGCGGTTGTAGCATCTGAACTACACAAGTTTCCAAACCTTGCAGAGGAAATTAACGATACCTGCACACGTTGCCATGCACCCATGGCAAACGACCTGGCAAAAAAAGAAGGTTTACCTTTGCAAGTGTTTGACAGCGGCTCTGTTGAGACGGGTGATTTTGTGCAAGGTATTTACAGCATGGATTCAACCCAAGAGATGTTTAATCACGCGATGGACGGCGTGAGTTGCAGTCTTTGTCACCAAATTGCTGATGACGGCAACCTGGGCACTGATCAAGGTATGTCAGGTGGTTGGACTGTTAACTACTATCCACCACCAGCGAATGGCGAAAAAATCGCCAGCACCGATCGTCCTGCCTATGGCAAATACACCGACCTGTACGACTTCTACATGAAGGAGCAAGCGAGCTATACACCGCAATACAGCGCTCACATGGGAGGTTCGGAAACTTGCGGTTCGTGCCATAACTTAAAAACACAACCAGTGACGAAAGACGGCCAACCGGTTCCTGGTGTTTCGCATTTCGCAGAGCAAATGGTTTATACCGAATGGGAAAACAGTATTTTTGATGATGCAGGTTCGCAGCCAACATCGTGTCAGAGTTGTCACATGCCGCGTGCTCCGCAACCGGCTTTTCTTGCCAGCTCTGGTGAAATCAACAAGCGACCTGATTTTCCTGAGCATACGTTTCTTGGCCCGAATACGGTCATGCAGGATATGCTGATGAATTTCAAGGATGAGCTTGGTGTAAGCAGCGATATTTCTGCAGCCGACTTTCAAGAGTCGATTGAACGCAATCGTCAGTTCTTAAAAACGTCCGCCGCAATCGAATTGCAAAATGCTGTTTTAGTTGATGACACCCTCAGCATGGATGTAAAAGTGACTAACTTAACCGGCCACAAATTGCCAAGCGGCTACCACAGCCGTCGTGCTTATCTACATGTGTTGGTCACCGATGCCGATGGCAAACTGGTTTATGAGAATGGATTGATTCGACCCGATGGCAGCATTGCTGGGGTGTCTGAAGATTCAAGCCCAGACAGTTTTGAGCCGCACTACGACAAAATAACGTCAGCAACGCAGGTGCAGGTTTACCAAGGCATCACCGGTGACGAAGAAGGTCGACAAACACATTCCTTGTTGTCGGCAACGCAATTTCTTAAAGACAACCGTCTAACCCCCGCGGGTTTTGATAAGAATACTGTGCCAGAGGATATTGCGGTAAAAGGCGCAGCATTCACTGATAACGATTTTAACAATGGTAGTGACACGGTGACGTACGAGATTGCTGTGAATGGCAAAGCACCGTACTCAGCACTTGTCGAATTACGTTATCAGCCGCTCTCATTTGGTTCGTTAATGGCTCTTTTTGCTGAGTCTGATGAGGTTGATCAAGTCGACATGTTTCGAACCATTTACGACGCAACCACTCTACGAGATGAAGTGATCACCACTGATGTGATCTCGGTTCAGTAGACAAGCTGCCAATTAAAGCGCAAGAGTTCGTAAACGTTACGGCGAAGAATGCTTACAAATCAGTATTGTCCGCTATACTTCGGCGATAGCTAAAAACCGCAAGAGAGTCCTGCCGCTGCAGGCCCTTGCAAGCTCAGGAGCGCACAACTATGTCCAGTTTCATGTTCAGATTCAAATCGATCATCAACACCTTAGTAGCCGCGCCACGGTTGGTGCTATTGGCCATGGCTCTATTGCTGCCAAGTTTTGCCGCGGCACAGCAGGTCGGTGGACTTGAATATCGCATTGGCCCTGAAGATGTTTTACATATTTCAGTCTGGAAAGAAAAAGACCTCGATCGAAAGGTACTGGTGCGCCCCGATGGTGGCGTGTCTTTTCCACTGGTTGGCGACATTCAGGTATCCGGTCGCACCCCGTTAGAAGTTCAGGACGAAATTCGTTCTCGTTTACAGCGTTATGTTCCGGATGCTGAAGTCACCGTATCGGTCGATAAAATATCTGGTTACACCGTGTTTGTTCTGGGTGAAGTCAACAATCCAGGTCAGTTCACTTTGGGACGTTATGTTGACGTAGTGCAGGCACTCACGCTCGCCGGAGGCACCACGCCCTACGCCAGTGAACGAAACATGCAAATCTTGCGTCGTCAAGATGGTCGCGAAGTGACCTATCGTTTCGATTTTCGCGATATCAAGCGCGGCCGTGAGCTAGAGCAGAACATCATTTTACAAAGTGGTGACGTTGTCGTTGTGCCATAAGGCGGCGCTATCCAAGCAATTGTGAGTTTTTGCAGTATCATTAAGGGTATCTATCGCAGTCCTTTTTGAGCATTGCATATGCACTTGCATCGCCCCAGCCTGTATAAAACTTTATCGCTTGCATTTGGTGTTGCAGCACTGGTTTCCACCAGTACTGTGCTCGCCGATGTGTGGGTATTCGAGCCATCTGCAGCAATTGATCAGCGCTTCGACGATAACTACACCATTAACCCCGAACAACCTGATAAAACCATTGCTACACGAATCGTCGGCACATTAGGTCTTAGCCGAGAAGCACC
>CALHOU010000006.1 GCA_938035945.1 uncultured Granulosicoccaceae bacterium | reverse complement strand
CCTGTTCTCCATCTTCAACCGGCTCACCCGTTTCAGGGTTGATGATCTCGGGATAAAAATGATCTTCCCAGACATGCAGTCCGTCTTTTGTTTCAACGCACTCATTGGCAACCCCTGGCCCTAAAATTTCTGACAAGCCGTAGATATCAACGGCATGCATGTCAAAGGCATCTTCGACTTCCTTGCGCATGGCATTGGTCCAGGGTTCTGCACCGAAGATCCCCACCTGCAACGGTGTTTGTCTTGGGTCATAGCCTTGTTCACGGTATTCATCGAGAATGGATAGCGCATAGGATGGCGTGACTGAAATGCCTTTTGCACCAAAGTCTTCGATTAAGCGAACTTGCCTCTGCGTCATACCACCTGATACCGGCACAACCGTTAAGCCCATGGCTTCCGCACCGCCATGTACGCCTAGTCCTCCGGTAAATAAACCATAACCATAGGCGTTGTGTAACACATCCCCACGTTGTAAACCTGCCGCCCTGAGCGAGCGCTGCATCACCTGGTTCCACATAGCTAAGTCGTTTGCCGTGTACCCAATGACGGTTGGCTGGCCAGTAGTCCCTGAGGATGCATGAATACGGTTCACCTCTTCACGAGGCACAGCGAACATGCCAAATGGGTAGTTGTCTCGCAGATCTTGTTTAACCGTGAACGGAAAATTAGCCAAATCATCCAAACTTTTTAGGTCATCGGGATGGACACCTTTTTCATCAAACCTCTGTCGATAGTGTGGAACATTTTCGTAGGCATGCGATAACGAGTGTTGCATTCGTGACAACTGCAGAGCTTGAATCTCATCTCGGGATGCGATTTCAATCGCGTCAAGACTGGCTCTATCTGGGGTTAGATCTTTCACCTATCGCTCCATTTTATCGTGCAGGTTAAAACTGGTTTATTCGTCGAAAAGTGTGCCTTTGATGGTACGCGAATGTCCGCGAAACAAGGCTATGGCTTCACCTTCATCATTCACTACACTGACATCATATACGCCAGAGCGCCCATGGCGTGAAACTTCCCGCGCTTTTGCCGTGAGCGTAGTTCCAGGCTGCCCTGCCTGTATATATGTGATGTTATTCGTCTGCGCAACAGCCGCTTGATTATAGGTATTGCATGCAAAAGCAAAGGCGGTATCGGCGAGTGTAAAAATAAAGCCACCATGACAGATGCCGTGTCCGTTCAAGTGCTTGCTTTGAACAACCAAGGATGCATCCGCCTCACCCGGTGCAACCCGTTCGAGTACGATACCAAGACCTTGCGATGCAGCGTCATTGGCCCACATGATCTGCGCGCATTTGTCGGCACGTGCTTGTGCTGAGAGATTGCTCATTGAATTATCTTATACTTGCGAGTTTCTATCAGGACCATCTTTGTCAGACACATTGTAATCAAACCCTTTTACTCAGGCTCATTATTCAAAAAACCGCGAAATTCAGGCGCACGTTTTTCAAGAAACGCTTGAACGCCTTCAGCATAGTCTGCAGAGCGCCCACACTCATATTGTAGTTGCGCTTCAAGTTCAAGTTGTGCATCAAGCGTATTCGACTCTGCTGCATGAATCGCTTGCTTAGTACATGCAAGCCCAACTGTTGGACCCATGGCAAACTGCTCCGCCAATGACCGTGCTTCACTCATGAGCTTCTCGGCGTCAACACATTTCCAAATCAATCCCCACTCCTGCGCTTGTGGCGCACTAAGCGGTTCCGCAGTCAGTGCTAATGCTTTAGCTCTGGCGGTACCCAGTAGTTGCGTTAGGTGCCATGAGCCGCCAGCATCCGGTACTAAACCCACTTTCGCAAATGATTGAATGAACTTGGCTGTGTCGGCTGCAATCACGATATCGCAAGCCAGGGCGATGTTGGCACCAGCGCCCGCCGCTACCCCATTAACCGCACAAATAACCGGTTTGCGCATGTCACGAATTCGTTTTATAAGCGGGTTATATAGTGTGGTTAAAGTATGGCCAAGATCTGGCGGGCCATCGAGCTTTCTAGGATCGCGCGCCGAGAGGTCTTGACCTGCGCAAAAACCGCGACCGCTGCCGGTTAGCAAAACGCAGCGAACGGATGGGTCGTCAGCAGCTGTTTTCATCGTAGCTGCAAGTTCAAAATGCATCTCGTCGTTAAATGAGTTGAGCCGATCAGGCCGGTTTAAACAAACTTCAGTCCAACCGTTATTGACGGTGGTAAGAACGGTTTCGCTCATAGTTTTGGAACTAGCCTTTAGCGGTTATGCGCTATTATGGACTCACGTTAAGTAGGCGGTCAAATCATTGATTTATTCCAGCATGCATGCAGTGTTCAAGAGGGTTCACAAATGAGTTTTGGTATTGACGATGTACAAATGTTGAAACAGAAAATTTGTGCTGATTGGGTGAATGAGCTTTCTTTAGATATTGTGGAGATAAACGAAAAAAGTGCTAGATTCAACTGGCGAGCCGAGGGCAGCATTCTTCGTGTAGTTATCGATGCCGAAAATATCGTATCTGGCCAGGCCACCATGGCAATTGCCGATACCGCATCTTTTATGACTATTTGTGCGTTAAATAAAAAACTCTGCAATTGTACAACTATCGACATGCACACAAATTTTATGCGCCCGCTATTTGAAGGCGATATAGATGTTCAAGTCAGTGCAATCGCGATGGGTCGTAAAACTGTAACAACTCGCACCGAATTTACCATGGCCGGTACATCAAAACTGGCAGCAACAGCCACTGGTATCTTCATGTACTTAAGCTAATTCCCATGCACTGATAAAACCAATTACTGATAGAAATCCTCGACCCCATCAGGTCGAGTTTTAAAACGTTTGTGTACCCAAAAATACTGGGCCGGTTCATCGCGGATCATCGTTTCAATTTCCATATTCATTCGACGCGTGTCTGCTATTTCATCTCCACTGGGAAAATTGTCTAAGGCCTGTCCTATCTTTACGTGCCAGCCTTTGCCATTGGGCAGGATGTGCGTAAATATGGGAAGCACAACGGCATTTCCTACTTTGGCAAATTTACTTAGCATGGGAAAAGTTGCTGCCTGTACATCGAAAAAAGGTACGAATACACCTTTGTCACCTGCATCCTGATCGGGTAAATAGTAAAACGGGTTACCGCCACGTATAAGTTTTAGTAAGCTACGCAAAGGCGCTCTGCGCTCAACCAAAATGCCACCAAAGCGCCCTCGCCGATCTTTTACGATATCGTTTAGTAATTTTTTTCGGGTGTGTTGATACATCGTTATCATTGGTCGCTCCCTGGACAACAACAATCCACCAATTTCTAAAGCGATGGCATGTGGTGCAAGCAAGATGATATTGCGTCCTTCAGCGATCGCTTTGTCATAATTATCTTTCCCTTCAAAACTCACTAAGCGCTCAAGCCGCTTAGGGCTGGCCCACCAGTTAACACCCATGTTTAAGGTTGTTATGGCTATCAGCTGAAAACATCGCTTCGCCGTTGCATGATGACGTTCTGCGCTCATTTCGGGAAAACACGCGGCTAGATTTTTTACCGCGATATCTCTTCTGGATGACATTAAGTGGAATACCAACGTACCCAGAGCAGAGCCAAGAATGGCGATGGCTGGCAACGGTAGTATGGAAATCAGGCGTAGCAAACCGAAGCCAAACCAACTTAGCCAATAACGCGGATGAAGATAATTGCCGGGGGTAAACATGTGACTCGAGATTAAATTGCTGGCCTAATTATAGTCGTGGGTAGCTTGTAGCGCGTATTTTTAGATAAACAGAACGATAACTATTTGATTTATAGGCGTAAATAAAATAATTTACTGTACATGTCGATAACTGACATCGTCATTCGTCTAGTAGGTACAGCAGGCCAATAAGGGTCGCTGATTGAATCAACATCTGAATCAGGAGAACTACCATGCAATATATGTGTTTAATCTACTCAGCCGAAGATGCAGGCCCACAACCTGGAACACAAGAGTTTGGCCCTTTCATTGAGGCTTATGGCAAATTCACTCAAGATGTACAAGCATCGGGCAAATTTGTTCACGGTGACGCACTGCAACCGGTCGCAACAGCCACTACAGTCACCACGCAAAATGGCAAAGTAGAAATCACCGATGGGCCATTTGCCGAAACTAAAGAATGTTTAGGCGGCTACTACTTACTGGAATGCGATTCTCTGGATGATGCGATTGAGCACGCCGCAAAAATTCCGACTGCACAACACGGTCGTATTGAAGTTCGCCCAGTCATTGTGTGGGATGACTAAATAGCATGATGCCCCCTATCCAACTCGAGCACGCCATCGAAAAACTTGCTCGTGAGGACTGGGGGCGAATGCTTGCCTCACTGGTTTCATCTTTCAGTGATTGGCAGCTCGCTGAAGATGTTCTGCAAGACGCCGTTGAGCAGGCAATGGTGGTATGGAAAAAAGACGGTTTGCCAGACTCACCTGCAGCTTGGTTAATCACAACCGCGCGACGCAAAGCTATTGATCACTTTAGACGAGGCGCTAAGTTCGCTGAACTTCAACCTGAGATAGCGTACTTAAATCAGCTTAATCAACAGCCGTCGGAAAACGACATCGACAACGTCATTCCAGACAAACGACTTGAGTTGATTTTCACCTGTTGCCACCCAGCACTGGAACAAAAAACCCAGGTAGCGCTAACGCTTAAAACATTGGGTGGGTTAAAAACAGAGGAAATCGCCGCCGCTTTTCTAGATAAAACCACCGCTATGGCGCAGCGATTGTCTCGCGCCAAAACAAAGATTTCAGCCGCAGGTATACCCTTCGAGGTGCCGGAAGAACAAAAACTGAACGAGCGATTAGATTCAGTTCTGTCGGTTATATATCTTATATTTAACGAAGGTTATACCGCCTCCTCGGGCAATGCTGTTACGCGCAGTGATCTATCCGAAGAAGCTATTCGTCTGGCTCGCATTATGGTGCAATTGCTGCCTGAAAAGGCCGAAGTAGCCGGGTTGCTCTGTCTTATGTTGTTACACGATTCAAGACGCATAGCACGTGCAACTGAATCTAAACCCTTTATTCCACTTGAATATCAAAACAGATCAAGCTGGGACAAGACGCAAATATTGGAAGGCACCACTTTATTAAAAAAGACTTTGGCCATGCAGCAAGTCGGTGTCTATCAGATACAAGCGGCAATAAGCGCGATACACGCCGAATCGTCAAACTGGGAAGAAACAGATTGGTCGCAAATTAATGCGCTCTACGAATTACTGTATTCCATGCACCCATCGGCGGTCGTGAAAGTTAATCATGCGATTGCGATAAGCTATGCACAGTCGGTTGAACATGGGCTGCTTGTCTTACAATCCATCGAAAATGAACCAGGTATGGATGCGTATCAACCTTTTTATGCCGCAAGAGCCGACCTGCATTCACGTATAAACAAAAAGCGCTTGGCCAAATCCGATTTTGCCAGGGCTATTGCATTATCAGATAACGATGCGCGACGAGACTATTTGCAGCAACGTATGGAGGCACTCTAGAGCGTTATTCTTTAATTAGGATACAAATCGTTCGTCCATTACTGTTTAGAGAACCATCCTAGACGAAACGCTAGGCAATCATTCTCGGTGACGGGTTTAATCAGTTAAACTAGTGAAGCTATCCATTTTTTGATTTATGGTTTGAAACAGCGGCCAGCTCTGGAACACCTGTACCCAACAAGACATACATGCTATCAATAAAAAATATCTCTAAAAGCTTTGGTGATGTCGATGCATTAAAGAATGTTAGTCTCGACCTGCACGCCGGTCTATTCGGATTGCTCGGTCCTAATGGTGCTGGTAAATCCACCCTCATGCGAACGCTTGCCACCTTACAGGCGCCAGACAGTGGTTCAATTACATTTCAAGGCGACGATATTGTCGCCAATCCAGACACTGTGCGTAGCACGCTCGGTTACTTACCGCAGGATTTTGGTGTTTATCCTCGAATGACGTGTGAGGCCTTACTGCATCATATTGGCGTACTAAAAGGATTAATCAATAAAAAAGAACGCTCGGAGCAAGTCGAGCAATTACTACACAATGTCAACCTGTATAACGTTAAATCCGCTTGGGTGTCGAATTTTTCCGGCGGTATGCGCCAACGTTTTGGGGTTGCCCAAGCCATGCTGGGCGATCCAAAAATTCTCATTGTTGATGAACCTACCGCTGGACTGGATCCATTTGAACGTCAACGTTTTCTTGATCTACTTTCCGAAGCTGGAACAGAGAAAATAATCATCCTCTCCACACACATCGTCGAAGATGTACGTGATTTGTGTGCCGACATGGCCATTTTAGGTGATGGAGAACTAGTGGCTCGAGGGCAACCTGAAGAGCTTATCAATAAAATTCGTGGCCACGTTTGGCGAAAGAAAATTAGCAAGCCAGAAGTGGAAGCACTACAGCGAGAACATAAGGTGCTATCCACTCGCCTGCTCATGGGCGGCGTCTTGATTACAATACTCGCTGACCAACAACCTGTTGAAGGGTTCGACCAAACTGAAGAACCCACACTTGAAGATGCGTATTTTGCACATCTTTATCGTTTTATCTAGGCCAGTACCATGCTCGCCAGACTGCTCTGCTTCGAACTAAAACTACAAGCCAGTCAAGTTGGCTTTTGGGTTACTTGCGTGGTTTTATTTGCCTTTGGCATTCTAATCACCGGCACTGATTTATTCTCACTCGGTGTCAATGGCGGTGAGCGTGTTAAAACCAACGGTGCTATTAATATTGCACAATCCATTTCAGCCCTTGGTCAGCTAACTTTATTTTTCGCTGCCGTTTTCACGGTCACCGGCGTTATGCGAGATGATGAACACAAAGCCATAGAAATAGTTCATGCCACACCCGTCAAAACATTTGACTTGGCTTTTTCGCGAATGCTTGGCGTATTTAGCGTGACGTTTATTTGCTTGCTAGTAGGCGTGCTCGGTATGTTCGTGGGGCAATTCATGCCATCAGTAGATGCGGAAGCCTTTGGTGAATTCAACCCACTTTTTTATTTACAACCCATCCTACTTTTTCTGGTTATCAATTCGCTGTTGGTTTCTTCCATTTACATTGCGGTAGCAACAATTACACGTCGACGTTCATTGGTTTACGTGAGCGCGGTTGCCTTGTTTATGTTATTGACAGGCGTTGGTATTTTCATTGGAGAAAATTCGGCTGATCTTGTCACATCGCTCGCAGACCCTTTTGGTGGCGCGCCATTGCAGATCATTACCCAATACTGGACAGCAGTAGAAAAAAACCAAAACCTCGTGCCCATAATGAGTTTATTGGGCTTGAATCGCTTGCTCTGGCTAGCGGTGGCCATCGCAAGCTTCGGTGTGACTCTGGCCATGTATAAACGCGGCCTCGTCAGTACCGGTAGAAAAACTAACAAGACAAATGTTAAAGAGATAACCCAGCCTATACAGGTGACCGGTGCAACTACACACCATGGCTCTTCAGCGAATCTCATCGCATTTTTCGCGTGTGCAAAAATGGAATACTTAGCAATCGTAAAAAGCATTCCTTTTCTTATATTGTCTCTGATAGCGCTTGCTATGTTCGTGACCGTTATTTACTTCTCAGCAAGTTTTACAGCCGATCCAACTTTACCGACCAGTGCCACTGTTGTGCAAATGGTTATGATGGGGTTTGGCTTTTCGATGCTCATCATCACGGTATTTTTTGGTAGCGATATTATTTGGCGCGAACGCACAGTTAACATCCATGAGATAGTCGATGCTACCCCCGTTAAAAACGCGGTGTTACTGTGCGCTAAATGGATTGCATTGTTTGGTGTCATATTAACGCTTGTATTATTAGGCATCATTGTGGGTATGATCGGTCAAACCGTATTGGGCGATGTACCCATCAATCCATGGACGTACTTAAAAGTGGGCTTAGTCGCTTTTGCTTTGGCCATGTTGGTTGATGCGGTGGCCGTGTTGTTTATACAAAATTTCATGCCTGGTCGAGTGATTGGGATGTTAGTGGCGGGTGCACTGTCAATTGGGTTTTCGTTTCTGGCTTATCTGCCGTTTTATCACCCGCTGATGAACTACGGCACAGGCATGCACCCTGGCGCTTATTCAGAAATAAACGGCTTCAACGGGCTTACTGACATGGGTTGGTGGTCTGCCTATTGGATTGGACTTATCTTGCTGCTGCTCGTGGCATCAATCTGGTTATTCAGACGTGGCACCCAAACGTCTTTACGTGCGCGGATAAAAGGACTACGCGCACAGATTGGTCCAGCCACCAGCTTCATAGCGGTTGTAGGATTGGCGGGTTTTATCGGTTTTGGCAGCTTGATCTACAAAAGACTCAATATCGATCAAAACTACAGAAATGCAAAAGCAAGTGAAAAGTTCCAAGTAAAGTACGAACAAGACATGAAGCAATTCACCACGCTTGATTTGCCCAGAATTCGCCGTGTGGAACTCAATGTTAACCTGAAACCGTCGAATCAAGAGGCCACTGTTTCTGGCACTTATCAATTAGAAAACGCAAGCGATCAAGCCATAGAAACAGTGTATGTGTCATTAGCTTCCGGACATACAGAAGACAACAGAGTGTTAACAATAACGGGCGCCATCGCTGAATTAAACGCCGATGATGCAGCCCTGCTTGCGGGCTATCAGCTACGACGATTTAAATTTGAACCAGCGCTCCTTCCGGGTCAGACCGCCACCATGGAGTTTGAAACCTACTTTCATTCACCACGGTTTGGCGATGGTAGCCCTATTCTGAAAAATGGCACTTTTTTAAATAACACCCAAGTGCTACCAAACTTGGGTGTACCGAAGAACTTTATGTACGACCCTGACAAACGCCGCAAATACAAACTGCCTGAACGGGAAAAGCGCGCTAAGCGCGATGACTTGAATGCGCGCGCAAATAATCTATTTGGCAGCTCAGCGGACTACGTTGATTTCAAGGCCACCATGTGCACTGACGCTGATCAAATCGCTATTGCACCCGGAACACTCATCAACACGTATGAAAAAAACGACCAGGCCTGTCGTGACTATGAAGCCAACCGTCCTATCCTAAATTTCTTTTCATTTGTATCGCAGGACTATGCGCAAGTGAACGAAGTTTGGTCTGGCACGAATGGACAAACCGTGGATGTCGCCATCTATTATCACGAAGCACACAACTACAACGTACCGTTGATGATGACGGCGGCGAAATCGTCACTCGATATCTACACGCAAGCATATGGTCCCTATTTATACGAGCAACTTCGCATCATGGAATTTCCCTATGGTGCACACGCACAGGCTTTTGCAGGGACAATCCCCTTTTCCGAAAACATCGGCTTTATCCAAAACCCAGGCGACCCCGATGACTTGGACAGCATTGATAGCGCAAGCTATGTCACCATGCATGAGATTGCACACCAATGGTTTGCGCACCAACTCGTGCCGGCTGATGTCAAAGGTTTTAATGTGGTTTCTGAAGGCTTGACGGAAAACGCTGCCCTACACGCCTACGAAAAAGAATTTGGATGGGCCAAAGCTCGTCGATTGCTCGATAAAAGGGCAATTCAAGTCTACTTAACGGGTCGTACAATGGATTCTGAAAATGAGCTTCCTCTTGCCCTGGGCGATGGCAAGGCTTACCAAGACTATGCAAAAGCGAGTTGGGTATTTTGGGGGCTTCGCCAAACGGTTGGTGCTGACAAGGTCAACGGTGCGATGAAAAGCTTAATACAGGATTTCGGCTCCATTGGGCCTCCCTATGTCACCACTATTGAAGTCGTTGATTATCTAAAGCAAGCAACTGAGCCAGAGTTCCATCAACTCATATCCGACTACTGGGACAGGGTTACTTTTTGGGATTTGACATTCGCCCAGAGTGACATCAACGTGTCGAGCAATGCGGATGGCACTTACAGGGTGAGTTTTGATATTGGTATCGACAAACTAGTGACTTCTGCTGAAGATGATACTGAGGTGTCGGTAACACACATGGATGATGTCACCTTAGATGAACTTGTAGAAGTGGGTTTCTACACAGAAGACCCCACCAAACAACTTGGTGATGGCTGGTTTGCTAAAGAGCGGATTCGGCTTAGTAAAACGACCACAACCCTTGCTTTCGACGTCGCTCAACGTCCAACGCATGTTCTTTTAGATCCTGCAAGACTATTATTCGAGCGCAATGTTAAAGACAATTTAATCGAGGTCAGTCAACCGACTCCAAACTAACTTCTTTGCGCTAGCGCCCTTTCCAAACCGGATCGCGCTTTTCAGCAAACGCTTTAGCACCTTCGAGCTGATCTTCTGATGAGTAAAGTGTATCTACGGTGCGCAGTTGGCGTTTGGTTATACGACTAAGCATATCTTGAAAACGCATATCCTCAGCTTCACGCACCACCTCTTTGATGGCAGCATAGACTAGCGGTGGCCCCGAAACAAGATGACGTGCAAGCTCCCAGGCAGCGGCTTGTAAATTCTCTGGCTCAATAATCTCTTTAACCATTCCCCAGCGTTGAGCTTCATCCGCATCGAACCATCGACCGGTTAGCAGCAGGTCCATCGCTACATGATAGGGAATACGTTTTGGCAGCTTGATTGAAGCCGCATCTGCAACGGTTCCTGATCGAATCTCTGGCAAAGCAAAGCTTGCATTGTTTGAAGCAAGGATCAGGTCACACGAGAGCGCTAATTCAAGTCCGCCACCACAGCAGATGCCATTCACAGCACAAATAATGGGTTTATCCACAAACCCAAGTTCCTGCAAACCACCAAAGCCACCGATGCCATAGTCTCCATCAACAGCATCGCCATCAGCGGCGGCTTTAAGGTCCCAACCTGCGCTAAAAAATCGATCGCCAGCGGCACGCAATATAGCGACACGGTGCTCTGGATCATCACGAAAGGCCATGAACACGTCCCCCATCTCACGACTGGTAGCCAAATCAATTGCGTTGGCTTTAGGGCGGTTTAAGGTAACCTCTAATATACCGTCTTCACTTTTAAGTTCGAGTGATTCGCTGCTGCTTGTTATGCTCATGTCCAATCTCTAAGGTGTGGAGATAAAGTGTGGGGATTGTTGGTTAATTCGAAGCAATGCATCAACTGCCATAGTGCCATGTTCCGTGCACAGAAGCGGATTGATTTCCAGCTCGTAGAGGTCATCGGCGATCGATTGCGCCGCGCGTTGGATATTCATTAGTGTATCGAGTAATTCATTAATATCGCAAGCTGCGCGACCGCGGTAGCCGGTTAAAAGTGGGTAGCATCGTAGTGTCTCAAGCATGCTTTGCAAGTTTGATCGACTTAACGGAAGTAATCCACTCACAGTGTCGTTGAGTATTTCAGTTTCTACGCCACCGGCGCCGAGGGTGAATAAAAACCCGTGTACTGGATCTCTGGTGATACCGACAAGAAGCTCAAATACAACAGCGCCAATCTGCTCTTCAACAAGGTATGAGCTTGCACCCATAGCCGCAATAGTTTGTTTTAACTGCTGTGTGTTTTCTATACCTAGCACAACACCGCCGGCATCACTTTTATGCAAGCTACCCGTACTTTTCAAAACAAGTGGCCAAGTTAAGGTTTTACTGTGTTGATCAATAGTGCTTGAGCGCTCTGACTCACTCATACCATTAAAATCCAACAAAGCACCCTTTGGCGTACGTACATGCTGCGAAGATAACCAACGCTTTGCCAGCGCTTCTTCAAGTGCCAGTAGTTCCTTTTTTAGGTCACTGACCGTTTTAACAGGCAACAATACTGGTTCCAAAACATCAGTAGTTTTCGATAGATTCATCGCTGCCGCATCTATAGCTGCCATGGAATCATCTAATCCACACAGTGGCACAACACCACCACTAACTAAATCAATAGCGATATCTTCAGGCATGTTTTCAGGCAAACTGGCTAACACGGCTAATTGACCAGACCAATTCGAACCCGCTTTTTTGAATGCATCTATCGCTACAATCCAACTCTCAAACGTACAACGATCAATACGAGGAAAGTCTAGTACCAACACCGCTATGCCCGATTTTGTTTGCAACATCCCCGTAAACATGGCCTCCATGGCCTGCGCATCATTCCAGATGTAGGTGTGATAGTCGAGTGGATTTGCTAGTGCGACTCTCGGTCCAAGTGCATGCCTTAAAGCATCAAATTGCGATTGATTAAGTGGCGGACAAACCAATCCGTGCTCAGCAGCCGCATCACCCATCAGGCATGCTTCTCCGCCAGAACAACTCATAGACAGCACGTGTCGGTCATCCAAACCACCACTCACATGCAGCAGTTTCAAGGTTTCAATGAATATCGACAAGCTGTGCACGCGTGCAATCCCAAGCCGAGCAAGGAATGCATCGGCACTGGCATCACTGCCTGCAAGCGAACTGGTATGCGATTTAAGCGCCTGTTGCGCAGTTTCGGTTTTACCAACCTTTAACGCGATGACACGCTTGTTCACGTGTCTCGCATGTTGCGCTAATTGTTCAAACTCACGAACACTGCCAAAGCCTTCAATGTGCAAACCAACTGCGGTAACACGATCATCATCTAGTGCGGTCATCGCTAACTGCGCCAAACTTACCTTCGCTTGATTGCCAGCGGTAAATACATAGGCGATAGGTAAACCACGCGTTTGCATGGTGAGATTAATCGCTATATTTGACGACTGTGTGATGATCGCAACACCCGACTTAACACTGAGCGCACCATGTTGATCTGGCCACAGTAAGGCATTGTCTAAACAGTTTATGAAACCATAACAATTTGGCCCTAGAATGGGCATATCGCCGGCTGCATTGAGTAAGGCTTGTTCTAACTGATCGGCATTGGCATCTTCCTCTATCGCCTCACTAAAGCCTGCAGCAAAACAAACGGCACCACCGGCACCCATGGCGCAAAGTTTTGCAACCAGCTCGATTGTAGTTTCCCGATTGACACCAAGAAAGCTGGCATCGGGCGCTGAGGGCAAGTCTTCGATGGAGGCGTAGCATGGCAAACCGGCAACCGTCTCACGATTTGGATGCACAGGCCAAAGCTTGCCTGTGAATCCCATCTTTTGACACTGCTCCACAACGCTGTGTGCCCAGCTACCACCAAACACCGCTATGCTGGTTGGCCTTATCAATCGTTCTATTGCGCGACTCATGAGTGGGCTATATTAAGCGCCTAGTGGGCGCAGCAACTCACGACTAATGATATGACGCTGAATTTCAGATGTGCCGTCCCAAATACGCTCCACTCGCGCATCGCGCCAAAAACGTTCGAACGGCAGATCAGACATCAGGCCCATACCACCATAAATTTGAATGGCAGTGTCGGTGACTTTGGCCAGCGTCTCACTGGCGTGCAACTTGGCTGAAGCGATTTCTCGGTTAGCCGGTAGGCCTTGATCGAGTCGCCAAGCCGCGCTTAGCGTTAACCAGTCTGCCGCATCGATTTGCGTTATTAAATCGGCCAACTGAAAAGACACCCCTTGAAATTTTCCGATGGGTTGGCCGAATTGTTCACGCTCTGCAGCATAGGGCAAGGTCATCTCGAATACGCGCCGCGCTCTGCCTACGCAGTTCGCAGCGACGGTCAGTCGTGTACCGTAAAGCCATTCATTCGCAATATCAAAGCCTTTGTGCAATTCACCTAAAATTTGTGCTGACGGCAACCGACAATCTTTAAAACTCAGAATGCAATTTTTATAACCGCGATGCGAGACCGATTCGTAGCCCGGTAAAATTTCGAACCCGGGTGTGCCACGATCAACCAAAAAGCACGTTATCAGTTTCTTTTCACCACGACTGGTTTGTTCAGTACCCGTTGCGATGAACACAATAACGAAATCTGCAACATTGGCATGCGAGATAAAATGTTTTGTACCATTAACAACCCAATCATCCCCATCAGCGCGCGCCTGGCATTGCATGCCACGAACATCTGAACCTGCATTAGGTTCTGTCATGGCCAAGGCATCGTGACGCTCACCTTTTACAGCAGGCAGCAAGTAACGCTCTTTTTGTTCGTTATTACACGCCATCAAAATACCGGAGGGCCTGCCGAAAAAATGATTCAAAGCCATCGAACCTCGACCCAACTCACGCTCTAACAACGTAAAATCAAGATTGTTTAAGCCACCACCGCCAACTTCCTCCGGCAAATTCGCCGCGTAAAAACCCGAGTCAATACACTTTTGTTGAATGGCGCTCGAAATAGACTCGGGCACCTCACCGGTACGCTCAACCTCATCTTCGTGTGGATAGATCTCTTGTTCAACAAAGCTGCGAACGGTATCGACAATGAGTTGTTGTTCTTCGGTTAAACCAAAATTCATATCAGGCCTTGTCTCAATTTAATTTCAGTTTTATAGTAAAAATCGACTCATGAGCCGCTTTTAGATGCTTTAAGTGCGGCTAGTCGGGCATCGTGCTTATTCAACAACTCGCCTGCCCCCCAATTACGATGCTTTTGCGCTACCATCATATCGACCAGATTGTTATCGCGGATTCGCTCTAACTCTCGTATTGAATGGGCGCCAGATTGCGCATCAGATTGCGCAGCAATTTTCTCAACTAATTCATCGGTAAGCTCAGGTACATCCATCAACTTGGTCCAGGGCCATTCCAGACACGGACCAAACTGCGCAATAAAATGTTTCATGCCGGCGTCACCACCGGCAATGCGATAGGTTTCAAATAACCCCATCTGTGCCCACCGCAACCCAAAACCGTATCGGATCGCGTCGTCTATTTCTTCGGTGGTAGCGCTGCCATCTTTTATCATCCATAAGGCTTCACGCCAAACAGCTTCTAAAAACCGATCGGCTATGTGCGCTGGCATTTCGGCTCGAACGTGCAGTGGTTTCATACCAATGGATTCGAGCACAGCTTGCGCACGCTTTACTTCCTCTGGGTTATGCTCATCACCAGGCACCAACTCAACCAGTGGCAATAGATAAACTGGGTTAAACGGGTGCGCAACGAACAAACGCTCAGGCTTTGCCAACACCGTTTTTAATTCTGATGGCATAAAACCCGAGGTTGAACTGCCAATGATGGCATTGTCGGCGGCCGCGGCTTCTATTTCCTTAAATACCGCATGTTTGATGTCTAGCCGCTCTGGCACACTTTCCTGTATCCAGCTTGCTCCTGCAACAGCTTCAGTGATACTGCTGGTGAAAACCAGTTTGCCTTCTTGCGGCATCGCATCGGCAAACAGTTTAGGCAGAGATGCGCGGGCATTGTCTAGTACCGCATCGATCTTCTCTTTTGCCGCGCTATCTTGATCAAACACCTGCACACGCCAGCCGTGCAGTAAAAATCGTGCAACCCAGCCGCCGCCTATAACGCCACCACCGATAATGGCGGCAACTTTTTCGTTATTGCTCATACAGCGGCTCTTTTGGTTAACTTAAGTTTTGCTCTGACCTCTTCTGGCCCAATCACATTGGCACCAAGATTAGTGATTATATTTGCAGCGCGTTCGACCAACTGTGCGTTGCTTGCAAGCACACCTCGGTCGAGATAAAGATTATCTTCTAAACCAACACGTACGTTACCGCCGTTAAGCACCGATGCCGCAACGTAGGGCATTTCATTGCGACCGATGGAAAATGCGGAGAACGTCCAATCACTGGGCACGTTGTTTACCATAGCCATCAGCGTGTTCATGTCGTCTGGCGCGCCCCATGGAATCCCCATGCACAACTGCACCAAAACGGGAGCGTCTATTAAGCCTTCTTCCACTAATTTTTTAGCAAACCATAAATGACCGGTATCGAATGCTTCTATTTCTGCGCGCACACCTAGGGATTGAATTTGTTTTGCCATTTCGCGCAACATGCCTGGCGTATTGACCATGACGTAGTCTGCTTCAGCAAAGTTCATGGTGCCGCAATCGAGTGTACAAATTTCTGGTAAGCACTGAGCGACATGAGCAAGGCGTTCAGTTGCACCAACCATATCAGTTGCAGCTGAATTTACGGGCAATGGAGATTCGGTATTTCCCAAAACAAGATCGCCACCCATTCCGGCGGTTAAATTCAACACGCAATCAACATCAGCTGATCGAATGCGATCGGTGACTTCTCGATAAAAACCTAAATCGCGCGATGGCGCTCCGGTATCTGGATTGCGCACATGACAATGAACAACTGCCGCACCGGCTTTGGCCGCGTCAATGGCACTATTGGCAATTTGTTCAGGGCTTCGCGGTACTTGATCTGACTTATCTTGCGTACCGCCAGAACCTGTCACTGCACACGTGATAAAGACATCTCGGTTCATCGCTAAGGGCATGTGTCTCACCAACCATTGTAATAATAAAGTGCAGAACATACCACTTTACTTGGCCAATGAGGCATGTTCCAAGCGACCTACTTAGTCGCCGGCAGGCACTGGCTCACGAGAGTAGCGCTTGACCCCGTTTATATAGGTCTCTAATACGCGTATTTTGCGCGCATCATCCGCTTCTAACGGGCTTTGCGATAACACCACAGCATCGGCGAATTTGCCAAGCTCGAACGAACCGACCGAGCCTTCTATATGGTTATGCCAGGCTGCATCAATGGTCAGTGCTCGCAAAGCGGCTAAGGCGCTAATACGTTGATCAGGACCTAAGGTAAAACCCGATTGTGTTTGCCGAGTTGTTGCGCTCCAAATCAGTTGCATCGGATTTATTGGTGTTACCGGCGAATCTGAATGCAAGGAAAACCTTACACCTGCGTCGAGCGCCCACTGCGCTGGGCTGATATTTTGCGCACGCGCAGGGCCAAGCGAAGTCCGCCGGTGCCAATCACCCCAGTAGTACGTGTGCGATGTGAAAAAGCTTGGATACAAGCTTAAGGTTTTAAGCTGATCAACTTGATCTTGTCGAAGCACTTGTGCATGCACAATGATGTGTCGGGCATCAGGTCGAGGCAAGGCCGCTTGAGCCGCTTTTACAGCAACAATAATTTGATCAATGGCGGCATCCCCATTGCCGTGCAGGGCCAACTGGTAACCCGCAACATGGTAATCAACTACAAGCTTTGTTAAGGCGTCTTGATTGAATAATGCAAAACCTCGATAGTTCGCAGCACGGTCCTTATTAAAAAAATACGGCTGGCTCAAAAAAGCGGTAAAGCCTTGTGGACTACCGTCAACCAAAATTTTCACCGCGCCTAAAGTAAATTGGAAATCTTTATTTGGCGCAAGGTTTGGTTTGTAACTAATTCGCCGCTTATCACTTGCAGGCCAAATAACAACGCGTTGCCTAATAAACCCTAAGCGCTGTGCAAACTTCAACACGCGTGTCATGTTTTTTCCGGCGTATCCGTTTTGTACGGTGGTAACGCCTGCGGCTAAGTATTCGTCGCGCGCTGTGGTTAATATTTCTAGCTGCTTTAGCATAGAATACCGAGTAACAATATCTGCCAGTGGCGGTGCAGATTTTTCTTGCAACAACCCTGTTAGCTTTCCTGTTTTAAGGTCGCGACCTATAAAACCACCTTGCACCGCTTTACTTGACTCATCGATGGACAACTTGGCTAATGCAGTGGAATTGGCTACACCCATATGCCCTGAGCTATGCCATAGGTATACAGGTTGATCGGACACAACCGAATCCAGTTGTTCACGCGTGGGGTGCTGGCCATCTTTCAGTGCTGTGTTGTCGTAGTTATAACCCAGTATCCAATCTTTTCCGTTACTCGATTTTGCCGCGTTCGATAGTCGAGCCAACAGCGTTTTTAGTGATGTTGTGTCACCAATCGGTGGCGGCGATAAGTCAACGCTAACTGCGCGGATACCTGAAGCCGGAAAATGGCTGTGTGCATCGACAAAACCGGGTATTAAGGTACGCCCGCCTAAGTCAACGACTGGAATATTTTTCGGTAATTTCGCATTCACAGAATCGTTGCTGCCAAGCGCTGAAATACGCCCATTCTCAACCAGCATGGCCTCCACAACGCTGTTTCGTTCATCCATTGTGAGGATATGGCCGTTGATAAAAACAAGGTCAGAATGGGTGCGTACGCCCCCGGATATGAGAAGCAGTACCGCTACTGACACAATTGCGAGACGTTTCAAAATAGTTT
Source organism: uncultured Granulosicoccaceae bacterium (assembly GCA_938035945.1). Lineage (GTDB taxonomy): Bacteria > Pseudomonadota > Gammaproteobacteria > Granulosicoccales > Granulosicoccaceae > Granulosicoccus. The sequence continues at coordinate 50,502 of CALHOU010000006.1, read as the reverse complement.
GGTTTCTTCGACGAAGGTAACTAAATGGTACTCGAGTTACGTTGCACTCATCACGGTAACAATGGCATGCTCACATATACTTGTTACTTTCCTTTGTATAGAGTGAGAAGCCCAGCGCTGTGAACGGATTAACCAAAAAAATTATAGTCATTTCAATGGTTATTGCCATGCAGCTTGCCAATGCGACCGCTGTATTTGCGCAAAGTTCGCCAGACACTCGTTCACCACTCATAGAATTGGAAGCGGTGGCACAGGCCGTTGCTGACACTTCGCAAGTTTTTACCGCTCAAGTGGTAGATGATCGCGTGCTAAAAGATGTATCGCTGTATTTTCGTCGAGCGGGTCAGCAGCCCTTTCTACCCGTGCCAATGACACAAATTGGCGACAGCAGCTACTACTCAGTCACAGTGGATACAAAAACAGACGACCTGCGTGCATTTGAATATTACATACAAGCCCGTGATGAAGGCGGTAACAGAACCGTAGAAGGTTATGCCTTCGACCCTTACACGCGCGTTATCACGGCGAATCCGAACTTAGTTGTTGCTCCACCAACTGCGCCAATCGCTACTACCAATGAAACGAGCTCGTCAGGCGGCTTGCGTTGGTGGCAGATTGCCGCAGGTGTGCTGCTGGTCGGTGCACTGGCCTCTGCCGCCGGTGGTGATAGTGGTGCAAGCAACGAGGCAACAGTGCCTCTTACCGTTAATTTAACAGGACTGTGACCATGCAAAGTCACATTAATCGATTGAAAATCGCTGTGGCCATGCTTAGTGCATTGGCTTTGTCTGCTTGTCAAAGTGACGTACAACCTGATGCAAACTTAAAATTCACTCCACCAGCTCGCATTATGCAAGTTCGGGCGATTGATCGAAGCCAGTTACGTCCAGTTGTCACATTATCAACCGGTGCGGTTATTCCAATGCAACAGGTTGGCGACAGCAGTTGGACCGGTACCATTAATGTGCAGGCCAATGCTACCTATACCATCTCGGTTGAGTGGATTGAAAACCTGGCTAACGGCGAACTTGTGCTAGCACGTTGGACCGACAACGTGATTGTAAATTCAATAGGTGCACAAATTGATCTTAATAACGAGAGCTACAACTATGCTATCGATACGGACGGCGATTCATTCACGAATATAGAAGAGCGTCAAAATGAAACCGACCCCTTCGTACCAAACGATGCGATAAACAACGGCGATCAACCTACTGATGATCTGCCTAATAATGAAGCTGAAGATAATCCACCTAATGAAGATGATCCGGTGATACCTGTTGATGACGACACACCATCGCAACTTCCCGACGACGCCCCCCCAACTAACGAACAACCACCGACACAAGTTCGTGCGAACGTTCTAGTACCGCGCATATCACGTAGTCAAGCACCCAAGATCGATGGACTCGGTGTTGAACTTAACAGCGAAAATAACTTAGACGGTGAATGGGCGGCCGCAGTTCAATACGATAATTCTGGCGCTCTGCTCAGCATCGATCGATTGATGATCGACAACGGTGCCGATGTCCCCGATGGCACGCAAATACGCCGTTGGGCTGCCATGCACGACGGTAAAAATCTCTACATATTGGTTATGGTTGATGATGTTGGTGCTATTTACGGTGACTCAGTTGAAGCATGGATGGATGACAATATTGAGATTTTCATTGATGGCGACAACAGTAAACTACAAGACTGGGGTGATGATGATGACTTTCACTATCTTATTCCGCTCCTTCAACTGGATACAGAAGAAGCGAATAACGAATTCGAAGGGCGTTTCAGACCAGGCCCAGGCTCTAGAGATTTAGAGCTGGATTTAGAGTTCACCACCGGGCCTGACAAAGGCCCCGATGGAATTCGCTTTCCAAACTTTGAACAAGATGTTTATGAAGTGGCTATCTCCATCGACTCAGCCGACATCGAACTAGGCGAGGAGTTTGGATTTGAAATCCAAGTCGATGATGACGACAACAGTGGTGATCGAGACAGCAAGTGGGGCTGGTTTCACCCATCCATGCAAAACGGGATTGATACCGATACTACTTATTTAAATCCGTCGGTGATGGGCACGCTGGTTCTCGAAGAGTAGAACCAGCTTAGTTATCTATTGACGCACTGGCTGTGAGCTGTGAATAAATCTGCTTGAAATTTAGGCTCTCAGCCAACATCACAGCACTAATACCGTCTCGGTCTTTTTGCACAGGATCCGCACCAGAGCGTAGCAAGGTATCAACAAGCCGACGACGCCCCTTTGCAACTGCGGCAACTAATGCTGTTCTACCCATCGCATCTTGCTGATTGATATCAGCGCCCTGATTTATCAATTGTGAAACCAAGTGATTAAAGCCTTTCTTCGATGCCTCTATTATTGGGTAGGAACCATTAACGGTTGGCGCACTGACATCGGCGCCAGCATCGACTAGGTACTTTGCGACAACGGGTTGTTCCAGTGCAATCGCCACCTCTAGCGGTGTTTCATCGTGATCATCTCGGAAGTTAACGTCAACGCCCGCTGCTAGCATCGTCCCCACCAACTCAACTTGTTTTGCAGTAGGTGCCTTTCGTATCGCGTTTAGCAAATGACTGCCATCGATTTTATCGCCCAACCCATGATCTCTGATATAGAAAGACACCAGCTTCGAGCAGCCAGCGAAGATCGCACGATCAAAATGCGAACGCAAACGATCTGTACCCAGCAAATCAAGCTCCGGATTGTCTCTTAACAGTGAGTCAATCGTTTTCAAGTCACAGCTATCATTCGCTCGATTAAACCGAGCTTCCAAACCATGTTGATAGGTTTTCTTAGCTCTTATAAATTCAGTTAGCTTGGCAGAACACGCAGGCTTAGTGATGTAGGTGGATAAAGGCTTGCCATCGATCATTTCGGGTGAATTGTAATCTTTCTCTTCTTGCAGCAAGGTCGCAAGGCGTTGCACATGACAATCCCTAGCAGCAGTCGTTAGTTGCGCAAACAGTCCTTCTAAATGCGCTGCTTGTTGTGCACCACTGCGCTTATTCGTACCCTTACGTTGAGGCTTACCTGCAAAATTAGGGTTAAGTCGGGCCAGCACCATCAATTCATATCGTTCCCCGCTCAGACGGCGATCGGTGTTAACTGCATGGTCTTGCGCCGTAAGGCCTTTGTAGTCACGCCGCGTGACAGAAGCACCGTTGGCAAGTAAATACCCAACGACATCGGCATTGTTACTATTGATCGCTACCATAAGCGGTGTGCGCCGTTCAGAATTCAATGCATTATTGTCGACACTGGCACCCTTACTAACTAACAGTTTGACAATATCGATGTTGCCCATTTTTGCAGCCAACATCAGTGGGGAATTTCCATTCACTACGGCATCGGGATTAGCACCGGCGGTGAGCAGTTGCCGCACTACTTCGAGCTTGCCATTAGCAATAGCGTTGATCAATTTGCCTTCGTTAGTAGACGGCGTGTGGTGGCAGACCGGCTTAAGCAATTCAAGCACTTTTCGATCAATTGAATCACTTGTACAGCGCCACTCGAGTAGACCCGAGATTGGGCTAACTGAAGGTGTGAATAACAGGCTTTGCTCGCCGATCTCATCAGCGAAATCGACCATGACCAGACCACTGCGCTGTACAGACACACGCTTTACACTGGTGCCGTAGATACTTTTCGGCACACCCAACTCCACCTCCGTGTTGTCGTGCGGCATGATGCTGTGCTGGACATAGTGATCGGACACGCGCGCTTTAACTGGCGTGCTCAGCAGGAACGCTTCAGAATACATCGCCGCCTGTATCAGCAGATTACGTTTCTGGTAGGCGTGCAACGCACCGGCACCCATCCCTACCATCGCAATTAGAATTATAAATAATTTCACAGCGCTCCACACCACTAGGGTTGATCTATCGCAAAAGCACGAAGAACCACTCATTCCCGTAATTGATAGCGGCCCGTTATACATTGTCTTAAAGTGTGAACTTGGCAAAACTGGCCACGAACTAGGCCATGCGGCATATACTTAGCTACTAAACAGCCCATAGTGCAGATTCGGAGCCCTACAAGATAATGAACATCATGTCGCCACACCCTGCTTTCGAGCAGCTGCGAACCGCCAAAATCGAGTCTCTCGACGTCGAGGTACATGAATTTCGTCACAAAAAAACAGGTGCACCACATATTCACCTAGCAGCCGACAACCCAGAAAACGTGTTTTTGGTTGGCCTGCGCACCATCCCGACCGACTCATCCGGGGTGGCACATATTCTTGAACACACAGTCCTCTGCGGTAGTGAAAAGTACCCTGTGCGCGACCCGTTCTTCATGATGATCAGGCGCTCGCTGAATACATTTATGAATGCATTTACCTCCAGCGATTGGACGGCCTATCCGTTTGCCAGCCAAAATCGAAAAGATTATTTCAATCTGCTCGATGTTTATCTGGACGCGGTGTTCTTCTCGCGCATTGCCGAGCTTGATTTTATGCAAGAAGGTCATCGGGTTGAATTTGAAACACCGGACGACCCAAATTCCGATCTCGTGTTCAAAGGCATTGTGTTCAACGAAATGAAAGGCGCAATGAGTTCACCATCAAGTATCCTGTGGCAAGAAATCAGTAAGCACCTGCACGCTAACAACACCTACCATCACAACAGTGGCGGTGATCCGGTAGCGATTCCAGACTTAAGTTACGATGAGCTCATCAGCTTTTATAAAACGCATTATCACCCCAGCAACGCCGTGTTCATGACGTTTGGCGATATCCCTGCCGCTGAATTGCAAACTCGTTTTCAAGACCAGGTTTTGTCCCGTTTTGAAAAACTCGATCGTGTTATCAAAGTTGACAAAGCACACCCTATTCACTCGCCAGTAAGAGTTGAAGAAGCGTATGCCAACGAAGAACCAGATCAAAACAACCGTACCCACGTTGTGATGAGTTGGCTACTTGGCAAAAGTATCGACCTAGATGAACGCTTAAAAACGCATTTGTTATCGAGCGTGTTGTTGGACAACAGTGCGTCCCCATTGATGCAAGCTTTGGAAAAAACTGACTTGGGTAATGCACCGTCGCGACTTTGCGGTGTGGAAGACGGCTCATTGGAAATGGTTTTTGTGTGTGGTGTTGATGGAACCGAACCAGACAAGGCCGATGAAATCGAAAAGCTTATTCTCGATGTATTAAGAGACGTTGCTAAAAACGGAGTACCAAAAGAACAAGTAGATGCCGTACTTCACCAGCTCGAACTAAGCCAACGTGAAATTCGTGGCGACGGTATGCCGTTCGGTTTAACCCTACTATTAAGTGGTTTATCGCCTGCGATGCAACGGGGTGATGCAATTGCTGCTCTCGATCTCGATCCAGCATTAGAGCGTTTACGCATTGCTGCTGACGATCCAAACTTTATTCCTGAACTGGTGCAACGGTTATTGTTAGACAACACCCACCAGGTTCGACTAACGCTTAGACCTGATAATAAAATCAGTGAACGCCGCGTGATTGCAGAAAAGGAACGTCTCAGTGAAATAAAGGCAAGCCTTGATAGCGATGACATAACCAGAATCATCGAACAGACCAAAGCCCTAGCTGAGCGACAAGGTATGGAGGAAGACCCAGATATCTTGCCCAAAGTGACCCGAGCCGATGTACCTGCCACGATGCACATTTGCTCGGGCACAAGTACAACCATAGAGGCTGCGCCCGCGATGCACTATGCACAAGGCACGAACGGGCTTGTCTATCCTCACATTGTTATGCAGCTACCTAAACTTGATGATGAACTGCAAGCACTGCTACCTATCTACACAGGCATTGCGGCAGAGCTTGGTTCTGGCGGTCGAGACTATATCGAGACACAAGCTTTACAGGCATCGGTTACTGGCGGTATCTCAACTTATGTTAGTCGCCGTAGCGCGCGTGAAAGCGAGCAAGACGTAACGAGCTACTTGATCATGAGAGGAAAGTCCTTAGTGCGCAATTCAGGTGCATTGAGCGAAATATTAAACGATACGCTTAACAATCTTCGCTTTGATGAACACGACCGCATCCGCGAACTGCTCGCCCAATCACGGACATCGGCCGAACAGAGCGTAACGGGTCGAGGTCATAGCCTGGCTATGTCTGCAGCCTCCAGTGGCATGAGCCCTATCGCAAAGCTCTCTCACGAACTCAGTGGGTTAGTGGGTATACAAGAATTGAAAAAGTTGGATGAGCTGGCCAACGACCCACAATCACTGGCTGCGATTTGTGAAAAGCTCTCGCGCATTGCCGATGCGGTTAAAGCAGCTCCTCGGCAATTTATGCTGGTGGCAGAGCAAGACAACTTAGCGTCAGTCAGTGCGCAATTCGCACCGATATTTGCTCTACCAGTGGACTCGGCCCTGCCGTTGGATAAGCCTGATGCAATCCGCGAGTCGGTCAGCCAGCTATGGACAACCAGTACAGAAGTAAATTTCTGCGCTAAAGCCTATCCAACCGTGCCTTCTGCGCACGAAGACAGTGCAGCGTTGACAGTTTTGGGCCCTTTTTTAAGAAATGGCTATCTACATCGTTGTATTCGCGAAACTGGCGGAGCCTATGGCGGAGGCGCTACTTACAATCAAGACGCTGCCTCGTTCAACTTCTATTCGTATCGAGACCCTCGTTTAGTCGATACGCTCAATGATTTTGATGCATCGATTCAATGGTTGCGAAATGAAAAGCACGATGAACAAGCTCTGGAAGAAGCGATTTTGAATGTGATTAGCAGCATCGACAAACCAGCCTCACCGGTTGGCGAAGCACGAGGTGCTTACCAAGGTGAACTATTTGGCCGATCACCAGAAGTGCGACAAGCGGCGCGGCAGAAAATATTGAATGTGGGCCTAGAGGATTTAAAACGCGTCGGCGAAACCTATTTCGACGCCTCAACCGCGAGCACCGCAGTTATAACGAGCGCAGCCACAGCCGAAGCCGGTGATGTAAAGGCGTTAGGTCTATCCATGCATCAGTTGTAATTCGCGATTTTCCATGGCTGGAGAGCTATGGGTCGCGCGCTCGCTCGAGTCTATAAAAGCCGTACTTATTAAACGGCGCTTTATATAAGCCGTACTTTATGTGCCGCATCGATTGATTCATGCGTAAAAAAAGGATTTCACGCCAAAGATTCGAAGCAAACCGGTCATATAAACGCTAGAAAGCCCGCTTTTGCGGGCTTTCGGGTCTTAAGCTGTATCTTCCCTGTCTATTCGTCAGGACTCTCAGGATCGGCCTTTGAAGCGGTTTCCAATGGCTCACCCGATTGGATTCGCTGATAAATTTCCTCACGATGCACACTGACATCAGGCGGAGCGGTGATACCAATTCTGACTTGCTTTCCCTTAACACTCAGAATAGTGATGGTGACTTCGTCACCAATAACGATAGATTCGTCTGTCCTTCTGCTCAGAATAAGCAACTGAGAAGCCCTCTTTTTATTATATGTAAATCGATGATCCGAATTCGGAGCCTCCTGCACCGAAAACTATACTAAAGCCTAAGTTACAACGGTATCACTAATTCAACAAATTGCAACGTTTACTAGTCGATTTAAGTTATATTTTTTTCTCACTAAACCTGCTAACGCATGAATTCTGGTAGTGAACAAAGAAATTTATACCCATCCTGGGTTCGCATTTCTTGTGTTTTTAGTGGCGTGAACGTTCTCTGAGCACTAGTTCGATGCGCAAAGCATCTATATGATCTGCACACACCATCGCAGTTAGGGCTCATCACGCCTCATGAAAGGAATTGTCCTGCATGAATCAACATTACGTTGAGAGTTGAATCTATTGCCGCAAACATAGGCCTTTTTTGTAATCAAAGAAAATAAATAGAAAAATTAAAAACACTCTTTTTCTTAGAATACGGTGTGAATTTGGCACTTGAGTTATAAAAAAGTGCTCTATATCAAACTTTTTTCTCTAGTTTTTGCCGATGTGTACGCTATTTGCTCTGCGAGAACGCACTTTAGCCATTTAAATGAGGAACACTACGTGAAAACTAAGAGTGTTAAGAAAAAGGTGACCCGCAAGGTCACAACTAAGAAAACTGTTGGAAAAAAGTCAACCGCTGGAAAGGCCGGCGCGAAGCGTAAACCAGCGAAGAAAAAAGCGGCCACTAAAAAGAAGCCTGCCAAGAAGAAAGCCGTAGCTAAGCGTAAGCCTGCTAAGAAGACTGTTGCCAAGCGCAAGCCTGCTAAGAAGAAAGCAGCGGCCAAGCGTAAACCAGCTAAAAAGACGGCTGCTAAGCGTAAGCCTGCTAAGAAAACTGTTGCGAAGCGCAAAGCTGCAACAAAGCGTAAACCTGCTGCAAAAAAGCCGGTACGCAAATCCACTAAACGAAAGGCAACAGCCCGCCGTAAATCGTCTACTACTCGTCGTCGAAAGGCCTAATTATTTTCCGATAAGTACTGACGGCCCGAGCTTCCCTATGGGAGCCGGGCCATTTTTTTGCCTACGAATTAGCTTAGGCTAGTTCGAGCTGATTTTGCGCCTGCCAAAAGTCATTCAATTGCAGCTTTACCTCTGCCAAAGAATTCGCTGTATCAACCTGCCAATGTTCAGGGAATAGCTCTCGATAAAAGGCCTGATTGAATCGATCATCAACCAAAATCACAACGCCTCTGTCACTCTCAGTTCGAATAACACGCCCGGCCGTTTGCAACACTTTAGTAAAACCGGGATAGCGATAGGCATAATCAAATCCGTCTAAGCCCTGTTCTCTATAACAGTTGGCAATTAAATCCTGCTCTACACCAATACCAGGTAAACCTACACCAACCACTACAACACCAATGAGTTTGTCACCAATGTAATCAATGCCTTCTCCAAACACACCGCCTAAAATAGCGAAGCCGAGTTTTGTACCCTCGGTATCCAACTTCCCTAACAATCTATTGCGCTCATCAACGTCACTTTGCCGTTCTTGCTTCCACGTTTCAACCTTTGGATACTTTTTTATGAATGATTTATACACCAAATCCAAATAAGCATAGGATGGAAAGAACACCATGTAGCTTCCTGATTTACTGTTGAGCATCTGGTTTAGCAATTCAATAAGCTCGAGGACAGAGCTTGAGCGATGTCGGTAGCGAGTATTGATGTGCCCCACCACGCAGTGCTTAACTTGATCAATAGAGAACGGTGAACCAATGACTAACTGTTGTGTTCCTTCATGCATACCCAATGCGTCACGATAAAAAGGTGCAGGTCTCAACGTCGCCGAAAAAACAACCGCATTTCGAAATATATTGTACTGCGGTGTTAAAAAGCTTGCGGCATCTAAGCACTTTAAATTGACCTCTACATCCCGGAAATGGCCAAGAGATTCCTGGTGGGTAACCACTTTATGCTGCTTAGAATACAGATCACTGATTGCCAAAAATCGACAGGCCATCTTGAATATATCGAATAGGGCTTCTGGCATTGTCGGCCCTCTATCGAGTCCATCTGTATAGGCTTCTACAACGGCGCTTGCGTGTTTGAGTAAATTCTTAGGAACGTCATCAGATACGCAGCTCGGCTTTTCTTGCGTTTTAGAAAAAGCCAGTAGCTCATTGCATAGACTTTGAATTCGCTGAGCCAATATAGGATGACTTAAATCGACCAACTTTTGCGCTTCAGCAAGCTCTTTTCGATTCAAATAGCCCGAGTGCATACCTCTGGCACGGTCTACAAGATTATGAGCCTCGTCTACCAAGAGAGCTGTATCAGCACGCGACTCGTTGAAACGGCCAATGCGAACGAGCGGATCGAACACGTAATTGTAATCGGCAACTGCAAACGATACCCATGGCAACATTTGCAGCGCGAGTTCAAAAGGACACAACTGATGTTGCCAGGCAATCTCGTCAAGCTGAGGGCCATCCAGCACGCCAGCCGCTAAAGCTTCTTCTCGCGCCGCTGGTAAACGGTCGAAAAATCCGATCGTCATCGGGCAGGTATTCTTATCATCTCGCTCACAGCGTCCATTGCTACAAAAACAAGTTGGCGACTTCGACCGAAGCATCACTGATGTTATTTTCAAACCGGCTTGTTCCAAGCTGCGAATAGCCTGCATAGCACTTTCGCGACCAGAGGTTTTAGCGGTTAGATAAACAGCATGCTTCACATACCCTTCTCCGAGCGCTTTCACAACAGGGAATACACTGCTTAAGGTTTTACCAGTACCTGTTGGTGCTTCACACAACAATGGGTCGCCGTCTCTGGCGCTACGAAAAATAGCAGCAGCCATATCTCTTTGGCCCGCACGGTACGGTTGAAAGGGAAATTCGACTTTAGCTGCCGTTTCTTTGGTTATAGCTTGCGATCGCCACACAATTTTATACCAAGCTACATAACGTTCAAGTGCTTCCAATGCAAACGCTTCAAGCTCAGCGAAACTGAAAACTTGTAGTTGTGCATTTTCGTTTTCAGCACGGATGTTGGCATGTATAAGTTCTAGCTCTAGACCAGCTTCAGGAATTTCATCACCGTTTTTAAGCAACTGCCTGTAATAACAAAATCCATAGAGCTTTATTTGCGCCCATTGCAATGCAAGCCTAGATTCACTTAAGCGTGATGTGGGTACTAGGGTAGTCTTGATTTCGCTTAGCCGATGCCGCTTCGAGTCGAGTAAATCTACTCGGCCAGACAAAGTGACTGTGATACCAGCAACTTTGTTAACAACACTAAGCTTGGTTTCAGATTCAACCTCACGTTGTTTTTGAATGCGCTGATGGGCGCGCATGCCCTCGCGTGCCGACGGCCCGACTGGGCCTGATAGCTCCAGATCACCCTGTCGACAGGAGAAGTCAGCAAGCGTTGTGACTGATACTTTGAGGATTTTCTTGCTCACGCGGATGTGGTTTGACTGGCCCAACGTATATGCACAACTCTATACGGAATCCGGTGCTTTGAAAAATATTCCATCCAGCGCCGCTGATTTTTTTGCACAGCATCACCCGGCCCTTTAATCTCGATCATTTCATACGAGCCATCGGTTGGGAATAATATAAGGTCCGGCAAGCCACTTGTGTGATTGCGTAGGTCTTTAAGAATGCGCTGGAATAAAATTTTCCAGTCCATGGCTGGAATTCTTATTAGCGCCAATGATAGCAATTCTTCGCTTAGGTAATGCCAATTCACCAGAGGATTCATGACACCTTGCCGGTGTTCGTAGCATTCCCATACTCTGGCTGAAAAATGCAGTGGATCTTCAAGTTCTTTGAAACGCTGCTTTAAAAGGCTTGATCGCTTTTCAAAAAATTCTTGTTCATAAAAATCTGCTGGTGCTGACTGGAAAGGGTTGTAAAAAACACCATCAACGGGTGCAAAAATAATATCCCAAATGAACAAACCGAGCACGCCGTTGATCAGCGCGTTTTCAACGTAAAAGCATTCACCGAATTGGGCATAAAAATCTTTGGCGATAAATTCTACGCGTGCATCACTTTGTGTCAACGTCAACTTCGTAGTACTGGGTCGAAAGTTAGTTTTCCTGGGTGCTGGAAAATCTAATTGCTTATAGAGCTTGGGGGTGATGGTATCCACAAACTGCAGCTCTTCGTCGGCCATGGGTGTAAGCTTGATTTGTTCACACAAAGTTAAGGCATCTTTAAATTGAGATAACTTCATCAATAGCCGTACCTGCCTTTCTCTGGATGGTGGTTTTTCAGAGAGCTGGTATAGAGCTAAGGCCTGTTCGGGTTCACCTAGGCGCTCCAGTTGGCGTGCAATGGTATTACGCATACGATCTACTCGACGCGTGAGATGGGGGTCGTTAGGATTGCGATCAGGCAAACTGCGATGAACTTCGTGCAACAAGGCTACTTGAGTTTGATCAATCTCACTAAAAACATCAGCGCATGCGAAGTATTGCAGATGCGCATCAAGTTGGGCTCTGGATTGAAAAACACGAGAATGTTTATCAATTCGGTATTGTTCGTATTCAAAAACGCCTAAATCTCTTAGCACAAATTCCGACATGTCTTGATAGCAGTTGCCGAAGAAGCACAGTTTAAAAACGGTGTACTGTTCCAGTCCTGCTAATGTTATCCACTGATCGGCCTGTTGCAGGATGTCTATATCGGTTACTTGTTGCCGCTCTATGACAACGTCCTCCAGATCACTACGCGATAGCTGTCGATGATTCTTCAAGTCCAGCAGCTTGATAATTTCTGGTTTGGTGAACGCAACCAACAGTAGCCCTATATCGTCGGGCGGTGCTGTTTGAGCTAAGTGACTATTCTCAAGAGCAAGAGATGCATTTGCTATGGAATCAATCTCGGGATACTTGAGTTTGCTGACTCGGAAAACAGTAGCGCGGCGATTAGACAGTCGAACATAAAGTCGTTGCGCAGACTCTGGAACGCCCAAAATGGCGCGTTGCCATCGGACCTCAGCGTCACTTAGCAAGCCATGATAAGTTTTGCCAACAAAATCGACCAGAGAACGAAAGTTGGCGAGATAATAGTCTTCTTCAAGCACGGGTTCAGGCTACCGGCAACACGGGCCGTAGTCCAGCTCAGCATAGCCCTGCACACTTACACTCGCATTTTTTGCATCAAAAACGCACTCTAATCGGCTTATACCGCAAGTTAGCACCCCCTATCCCCAAGACTTTCAACCACTTACTGGGGTCAGACCACCACCAGCTCTTTAGCAATCAGCTTCAGAAGAAAGGTTTCACGCTCAATGGATAACCCTTTCTTGTCGCTTGACTTCATCACTTGCTCATTGTGGGCTATGGCCTCGTGAATATTGACCCACCCTGGCTTCATACCGTTTCCAACCTCGTACGCTTCTAAGGCCGTTTCACCGAGCTCGTCATCTATGTCGCAGATATAACAATAAGAACTCATATAGATTATGTCCGCATCGTCTTTGTACCAAGGCCGATATTCATCGTAGCGCGCAAAAGCGCGTATGTTGCACACACCTTTCGCCCCAGTTTCCTCTTGCAATTCGCGCACTAAACCTTCGAGCTTATCTTCGCCGTCGTCAATGCCACCGCCAGGCAAGCTGTAGTCGTCGTACCGCTGGGTGTACAGCAACAGAATATTTTCCCCTTTAACCACAATGGCCCGCGCCGCGTGACGTTCTGCAATAGTGAGTTTGCTTGCTGGCGCTATATCTTCTGGCGATACATCAGCGTGGAAGGCCGTTCTTAACAGTCGCATGACACTTTGATTCGATGGGTGTTTTTCGGAAAAAGACTACGATCGCTTTTGAGCCCAAATACGCAGTTTAAGGGCTGATTCGCAGGATTGATATTCTATATTTATTTGCCGATCAAATACTTACCGTGGTCCGACCCTCAACGCTCCGAGTTTCTTAAACTCCGTTATTGCGGCTCAAAACGCCATCTAAGGGCGTTTTGAGCCGAGTTACGAATCAGTTTTGTATGCAGATCAAGCGCTTATCGTGGTCCGACCTGTGGTTAGGTGAGGATGGTGTGGGTGAAGCCGGAGTTTAGGGTGGAGAGGGTGTCCATCCATTGCTTGACGGTGGCGGTGTCGCTGGGGGCGGCGTGGACGCCCGGGGCGAAGTCGTTGGCTATGCTGGCTTGTACTGCAAGGCTTACGGTGTGTGATACCAAGCGAGCCATTGATGTGCCCTCGTCGTTACCTTGATCATCGATGGAATGCACTTGATGCCACACCACCTTGCCATCACTGTTGCGTGCTTCAAGTTCAACCACAAGTACAACCCGGTCTAGTTCGCCGTCGGCGTAGGCATGGTCAGCCCATAGATCATCACTGATCGCTGTTAAACGCGATTGCATGTCCTTGCTGTTCATGCTTTCAATTTCTTTAAATAAGTGATCCCAGGCTTTGGTCCAACCCGACAAGCGCAAGGTACCGCGTACAAACTGTTCTACCTGCCAGTTATCTTCAAAGTGATAGGCATCCATAAACGGTAAGGAATCGCGATTTGGATAGGCTTCAAACGATTCTTTCTTGCCGCTCGCGTTGGTAATTTTGTAATCGTTCACCGCCTTCCAAGGCGTGGCAGTGGTTTGCTCATCGCCGTGCTCCATCCATTTAGCCGGCGATGTCAAGGCTTTAAGCACACCAAACGGCGACCACGAAAACTTGTATTTAAAGTCATTCGGTATCGCAGGTACACCACCACAATACGATCGAAAGTACATTTTATTGTCGCTTGAATAGTTATCCGATGCCTTGTACGCATCGACCAGGTCGTGTGCGAACAAATGATCGATACCAGGGTCAAGGCCAACTTCATTCACAATAGATACACCCTGACTTATGGCTTCCGCATGCAAAGCTGTCATCTCTGGCGACAAATAACTACTGGACACAAAATGTGCCTTACTTTCAATGCACATCTTGGCAACTTTCACGTGTAAGTCACCCGGCAACATGGACACCAATACATCGCCTGCATCAATGCTGGCATCGAGCATATCCCAATCAAGACTAGCCGCTTCGGCCGTACCGTTCTTCTCACCCGTTGTGCCCTTAATTGCCTCGCTCGCTTTTGATAGGGTTCGGTTCCAAACAATTAACGGTTGATCAGTATTTGCCAAACGACGAATACCGGGGAAGGTTGACAGCCCTGCACCTAACCAATGAACTCTACTCATGCTTTTACTCCGTTTTGTGCCTGAGCACATTTGTCTTTGAATACAGCCGCAGCGCGTTGCCAGACGCCTTTATCTAGCTGATTGATGTCTAATAAATAAGGTAGCAATGCGTTGGCAAATTCGTCACTGCTTTCTACCGGTAATAGCGAGGGTAAGTGATCAATAGAGATTAAATCGAGCGGATGCGATTCTACATCAACAACCCGCATACTTGGTTGGTCCATCGTTGTACAGTTGTTGTAAATAGGCAATGGGTTCGCGTCACTGAACGGGTCACAACTGACATCACTAATAACGCTGAGCACTCGCGATGATGATTGTAAATGTGCATGCGTTGTAAACGGTGGTATCGGCGCGCTTAAAAACACACAGTTGATCATGACATGGTGATCGAGCATGGCATCGAAAGGGCCGCCAGCACTCGTCTCTTCCATGTCCCACTTGGTTACCTCTATTGCGCAACGTTCACACAGTTCAATTGCACCGCCACCACTGCGCCCTTTCGCACCTATAACCATAGCTTTGGGCGTTATGCCAGCACTATCGATGGCAGCTTGAACTTCTTGTTGCAATAGATCCCGGCTTGCCCAAGGGTGCAGCGCACCAATAGACGTATTATTTTGTTGCGCCGCCCATTGCAACAAAGCGACAGCTGCACCAACATAACCTGCCCAATAACCAAAAGCGGCTATGCGTCGGCCGTTTTCATCAACTAAATATTCAAGGTCGTATAGATCACCACCACCTGAATTAAATTGATTTAAAAAATCAGCCCAACCTTCCTGGTTCTTATAAACATGCGCAAAGTGCACATGCCGATGAGTAAAGGGCCCCAGATCCTCAGAAAGTTCTTTGAGCCCGATGATAATTGCATCACTTGGTGCGGTGCGCCAACTAAACTCCTCAACAATGCCGCAACCAACATCGGCATATGCGTTGTCGGCAAACGCTCGCGCGCCAGAGCGCTCAACGGTCATATTGTAGCCAGCAGCAATAAGCTGTTTAGCCGTGCCTGGTGTGATCGGGGTGCGTGCTTCGTTCGGCTTATGTTCCGAGCGCAACCAAAGGGTGGGTTTTTGTGCCATTAAGAAATTCGGTAATAGTAAGAAATTCGAAAATTTATATTAGTTTGATTCCATCATCGGCTGTAATCCTACCGATAACGCAGGCGTGTTCACAAGCGTGATGGCGCAACTTATTTAAAACCGTGTCGGAAACAGCCGCAGGCACCACGCCCAGCAATCCCCCGCTGGTTTGCGGGTCGCACAATAAGTTAAGCCATGCATCCGACTGATCATCAGGACCGCTCGTTAGCGATAAAACCTGTTGATTCTGGCTTAATAGTGTACTGCTAACCCCGCTCTGCGCTAGGTCCAACGCGCCGGGATAAACAGGTACACTGCCGACATCCAGCGCAGCGCCTAAGCCTATAGGTGCTATCAGTCGTTGCAAATGACCGAGTAAACCAAAGCCGGTGACATCGGTTACAGCACTGGCTTGGTGTTCGAACAACTCAGATGCCGCAACTCTATTGCTGCGTTGCATATGAAGCAAAAGCTGTTGCACATCACGGCCTTTTGCTTGGCCGTGCATCATGCCGGCAAGTAACACACCACTTCCGATGGGCTTGGTCAAGATAAGGTGGTCGCCGACATTCGCTTTTACCGTTTTTCCTGCAATATGTTCAACAGCATTATCTAGAAAACCATTAATCACAAACCCTAAACTCACATCGCTACCCTCTGATGTGTGCCCACCTATCAAACTGCATTCGTCGGCATTGAGTGCATCAACCACGCCAGCCATCAGTTGTTTCAGATCTCGTTTCACAACATGCCGATCAGCAAACGGTAAGCTCACTATCGCTTGTGCTGAATGCGCAGTTGCCGCGGAGGCCACTACGTCGGACAATGCATGAACCGTGGCTATTCGTGCAAACACATAAGGGTCGGAGCACACCGCCGAAATTTGATCAACCGATTGTACAAGCACATTGGAATGCGCTTTCAAAACGGCTGCATCTTCAGCCTCATCTAGGCCGGACAACACATCGGCGTTTCTTAACGGATGCAAGTCGGCCAATACAGAATCTAATATCGAGGCCCCCACTTTTCCACCACAACCACTACAACGCATGGCGTTGCTCGCGACATCTTCAGGCTTTAATTCAGTATCGCTTAACAATGCTTTAGGAATAGCAAATGGAACCCGTTTGGAATTCATATCGGGTAAGCGTCTAAACTGATTCATGAACTTTTGATCAATCATGTCTTTTAAGCGCCACACCCAAGCACCTTGCACGGTGAGGGGGCCGCGATTGCCAATCGCGGACTTTGCACCGGTTGCCATCAAGGATAAAAAATCTTTCTGTGGGCGATATGTTTTAAGTCTGGTGTTTAGTAAGTAGCGTCGAATGTTCTGAAACAGGATCGGAGCTTGCCGCACCGCAAATACGCCAGCTTTATCGCTCGGTGTGTCGCGTTGGGTGCCGATATCACCCGTAGCAAAAACAAAGTCGTGCGATTCACTTTGCAAATGCGCATTGGTAAATACAAACCCGCGCTTATCGACATTAAAGCCAGCCTGTTTTGGCCAGGCGGGAGCCTTTGCAGCCGCGCACCAAACAATTTCGTCCAGACCAACGCTACGACCATCGCGCGCTAGCAGCGCCTGCTCTTGCACCTCAACAACATCAAAGCCTTCGTGCACAATCACTCCGGCATCTTTGGCCGCTTGCATCGCCAACCTGGATACTTTTTCCGGACGCCCCTTGAGTACGCGCTCACCACGAACAAACCAATGACAACTGGCCAGTTCCTTAGGCAAGGCATGTCGCATGGCCATAATCAGCTCAAAACCACCTGCCCCCGAACCCACAACACCAAGCGACAATGCTTGATTAGAGGATGAGTTGTTGGCGTGACTCTCAATACGAGCAAGAATTGATTGCCATCGGCTATAAAACCCATGCACAGGTTTTACCGGCACACTAAAATTCTTCGAACCTTTAATGTCCAGCTCTGGTGTGGAACCTGTATCGAGAGACAATACGTCAAAGCCAATGCTTGGCCGATCAACGTCGACCTGCAGATTTTTATCAGGCAAATTTATCGCCGTCACGCGTTGCTCAATAAATCGTACATTCGACCACGCACAGAGCCTGGCTAAATCGATATGGACATCATCTTGCGTGTAGTGGCCGGCTATTAGACCAGGCAACATACCCGAGTAAGGTGTTTCAACTTTTTCTGATATCAAGGTTAAACGCACACCCGGAATAGGCTGCATCGCCCACATACGAATCAACAACACGTGGCTGTGGCCACCACCAACAAGCACGACGTCTTTAACAACCGGTGAACTATTCATGTGGCTGGCGCAATTTCTTGCGGCACATAGCTTTGCGCCCATTCCCTTAAGGCTTTGCGATCACCTTTAAACACTACTCGGGCGTGCTTGGCTTTGGTTTGATAGTCGTACATAGGGTCGTAGTAATCGGTAAGAATCATTTCTATAAATGGATTATAGTCATGAGTTTCATTCTTACTTTCATGCGTTTGCAACGCAGTTTCTAATAAGGCTCTGGCTTGACTATAGCGTACACCACCCAACCGTTTTTGCACCCGACTTAAACTACCACGGTGATAATCTGCGAATGCCGCAAATCCTGCTGCCTCACCGTCACGCTCACGATAGCGCTGAAGTAAGTCGATTACGTAGTCCTCAATACCAAATTGCACGCGTGTTTCTAAGGGTGTTTCCAAAATCGCAACCGGTGCTTTGATCGTCCTGTTGCGCAGAGGTTCTGGTATACAAGCCGAACCAATCATGCGGGCTTCATCTTCCAGGAACAACGGCTTTATTGGTTTAGTAGAAAAGCGTAACAATTCAATGGCGATGGCATTTTCGAAATCGATATTCGAGGGTTGCTCAACCACCATCCTGCCAAAACTGGATCCGCGGTGACGAGCTAATGCTTCCAGATCAATTGAGTTTGGCAGTGTATTGAGTAAGCGAGTTTTACCAGTACCTGTTCTACCACCAATCAAACAAAACGACACTCGCGCGCATTGCTGTTCCAATGTATGAATACTGAACTGCCTGAGCGCTTTATAGCCACCGGTGACTATGGGTATGTCGACACCTGCGTCTTTCAACCATTGCTGGCTGATACGCGAACGTAAGCCACCACGAAAACAATACAGATACGCCTTGGGATTATCTTTAGCGAACGCCAACCAACCTTGCACAAGCGCTACTCTGTCCGCTTCGGGCAGTAGCTTCGCGCCAAGTTCAATCGCACGTTCCTGACCGGCTACTTTGTATTCTAGACCAACAAGATGTCGCGCTTCATCGCTTAGAAGCGGAATATTGATCGAACCGGGAAAGGCGCCCTTGGTAAACTCCACCGGTGCGCGTACGTCAAGCAAGGCGACACCGCTCAAAAGAATGCCGGCGTAGTCATCGCTAGCGGGCTGTTCGCTCATGCGATCTATATGATTCCCAACAACAACATTAAGTATCGTCGTTGTAGAGTTGTTTTACATCATCGGCTGCGGGTAGCACACCGAGGTTAGAATAGAGCTTGAGCTTATTTCGCGTGTCAGCCAAATCCAAATTTCGCAGTGACAACTGACCAATACGATCAGTTGGTGAGAAGGCCTCATCCTCCACAACTTCCATGGATAAATTCTCAGGTTTGTAGGTAAGATTGGCGCTTTGCGTATTTAAAATTGAGTAGTCATCCCCACGGCGCAGCTGCAAAGTGACCGTTCCGGAAACAACACTCGCAACCCATTTTTCCAGCGTGTCGCGCAGCATTAGGCTTTGCGAATCGAACCATCGACCCTGGTAAAGCAACACACCTAAGCGGCGACCCAGGCTACGGTAGTTCTCGATGGTATCTTCATTATGAATACCGTTAAGCAAACGCTCATAAGCGATATGCAATAAAGCCATACCTGGCGCTTCATAGATACCTCGGCTTTTCGCTTCGATAATGCGGTTTTCAATTTGATCGCACATACCTAAACCATGACGCCCACCGATACGGTTCGCTTCCATAAACAAACTAACGTTGTTATCGTAGCGCTTGCCATTAATGGATGCGGGCCAGCCCTTTTCAAAAGTGATGCTAACCTCCTCTGCATCTATGTCAACAGAGGAATCCCAATACTTAACACCCATAATCGGTTCAACAATATTCACACCACGATCTAAATATTCCAGATCTTTCGCTTCGTGTGTTGCACCCAAAATATTTGAATCGGTTGAGTAGGCTTTTTCTTTACTGGCTTTGTATTCAAAGCCATTATTAACCAGGAATTCACTCATCTCACTGCGGCCACCGAGCTCGGCAACAAAATCTCGATCAAGCCACGGCTTATAGATACGCAGGCGTTCGTTTGCCATGAGCCCGTAGCGATAAAAGCGTTCGATATCATTACCTTTGTACGTCGAACCATCGCCCCAGATATTCACATCATCTTGTTGCATGGCTTTGACCAAGATGGTGCCGGTTACAGCGCGTCCCAAAGGCGTGGTATTGAAATAACGCTTGCCACCACTTTCTATATGGAACGCACCACACATGATGGCGACTAATCCCTCATGCACCATCACTTCGCGACAATCTACCGTACGCGCCTCTTGCGCACCGTACTCTTTGGCACGCCGAGCAATATCATCCAGATCATCTTCATCTGGTTGACCTAGATCAGCCGTGTAGGCGTAGGGTAGTGCTCCTTTTTGCTTCATCCAAGCGATGGCAGCAGAAGTATCAAGGCCGCCGGAAAAAGCCAAACCGACTTTTTCCCCGACAGGAAGGGACATTAATATGGTGTTGTTAGACACGTTGTAGATACCGATTCAAGAAAATTAGACAGCGAAAGGCTGGTCGACAGTTTACCAAACCACAGCGCCGAGCGCTCCTGTAAACACCGGAGCGCCAAACAGGCATCTCCAGCCTCGAAGCGAGCGCATTTGCGACACCATCGAGGGATTCGCGGTACTTTTAGCGGCGTCGTGGCCTAGTAATCACAGCTGTTATTAAGCATGTAGTCGTGGATGCGCAGAGCACCGGCAGCAATTTTTTCAGTGGCCAATTCCACGGCTTGTTTCATGTCATCGCTGATGAGGGTTGCATTGTGCTCATCAAGCGCCCAACCCACACCCTCTTCGGCCAACCCGATGACCTGTATGCCTGGCAACCAAGTATCACTGGTGGCGTCCTGCAAGCCGATGTAGGTCGCTGTATCGATTCGCTTGAGCATGGAACTGAGCATGGTCCCCGGATGCAGGCTATTCTGGTTGGAGTCGACCCCTATGGCTAATTTGCCTGACGCTTGCGCCTGTTGGTAAACGCCAAGTCCGGTGCCACCGGCAACGGCGAAAACCACCTCCACACCTTGCTCGAATTGGTATTGCGCTAGTTCGCCCCCTCGCTTCGGGTCGCTCCACGCGGTGGGCGTTTTGCCAGCCATGTCTGTGATTACGGATATGTCATGGCGCACATGCTTTGCCCCTTGTTCGTAACCACACGCAAAGCGACGCGTGTAAGGAATGTCCATGCCACCAATAAAACCGATAGGCTTATCCTCGGCCGCAAACGCTGCCAACATTCCAACTAAAAACGAGGCTTCATACTCTTTGAACAAGATGGACCGTACATTCGGAAGATCTACCACACCATTGATAAGAATAAAACGCGTGCCAGGAAATTCTTGAGCGACCAACTCTAATGGGCTTGCTTGAGCAAAACCGACTGATATGATGGGATTGGCACCGCTTTGGCCTAAACTTCGCAGCGTTTGTTCACGCTGCTCGTCATCAGTGATTTCTACTTCGACGTAGTTTATGCCAGTGTCTGCTTTGAATTTCTCAGCACCATCAAACATGCTTTGATTAAGTGCCTGATCAAATTTGCCGCCGATATCAAAAATAATCGCAGGATTAATTTGTGCCGAGTCAGCAAGCGATGCGGTAAATAAAAGAGTAAGCACAACGCAAACGCGTTTACCAAACATGTTCTTCCAGCAGAATGTAAACAGTCATGCAACAGATAATCATTTTTTAGCTTTGACTTTGGCGGCAGCCTTGGCGGCATCTTCTTCGTCTCTTGCGGTAACGAGTAATTGGGCCAATTCTGCAAAGCTATCTTTGTAATAGTACGGTGAGGTTTGTCCGGGGCTTTGGTCGTTCTCTTCATTAACACCATAGTCCAATCCTTTACCAGCCAATACTTTGTATTTTTTTATCACATCAGGCCGGGTTGAGCTTGGCCGCTCCGCTTCTTCTAAAAAGCCCAGCGTTAATAACAATTTGTTTGCCCTTACCGCAGACAAGGGAATATCATGCTCTTTGAGCAACTTGGTCATGGATTCTACATCTGAACCTTTCATGCGCTTCTCACTTCTTTCGTTTCTCGAGCTACCGTCGTTAAACCGAAAGCGGGTTAGGTTTTCGATTCAATGTCTAGTGGTTCTGGCTCTTCGCTGGCGTCCCTAAAAGCCTCAGTCATGGACTGAGCATCTAATGGACTCGCGCCGACCAGTTCGAGTATATCTTCGCCCATTAGCAGCGCAGTTTCAAATGTCTCTGGGTAAGCGCGGTCAGCACCGCGCTCAATCAAGGCTTTTTTGCCATGGGCGTCGGCCGCAATCGAGACGATGGTCATTCCAGGATACTCGCGCCGAGCGCGTACGATCAGTTCCTCCGCGCGCTGTGAATTGTCGATGGTGATCACCAGTACTGCGGCGTTGTCGATGCCAGCAGCGCTGAGTAAATCGGGCCTTAGCATGTCGCCATAGAAACCGACGAAATCATCTTTGCGCAAGGCCGCGAAGCGCTCCGGATTGTGATCGATGATGGCCGTGCGATAACCATTGTTTTTTAACAGCTTGGCAATGACTTGACCTATGCGGCCATAACCTGCGATCACCACCTGTGAATCAGCAACAGCGCCGGTGCTCAAACCGGTATTGGTTTGTTGCTGTGCAGGAACCAAACCTTTGCGATCAGCAAGAATAAGAAGGATAGGAGTGGTAAGCATGGACAGGGCAACCAACACCGTTAACTCTGACCCTAATTTTGATGTAATGGTTTGGTAATTCTCAGAGAACGCAATAACAATAAATGCCAACTCGCCACTTTGCGATAAGACAGTTGCCAACCAAATCCTCTGCGCACGTGGCACCGAGGAATAACGCAAAATATTCCGAAGTACCCAAATTTTTATACCCACCAACAATATAACCAACACCAACAATTGCACAGGCTTGCCAATAAACGTGCTGAAGTTGACTGTCATGCCTATCGCAATGAAGAACAAACCAATCATTAAATCCCTGAACGGACGTATCGCAATATTGATCGCAGAACCGTATTCAGAACGGGTTAATAGTAGACCGGCGAGTATCGCACCCAGCTCCATTGGTACACCCAATACTTGCGCAAGTAATAACGTACCAATCACCAGAATCAAGGCAAAGGCCGCGAACACTTCATCTAATCCAATTGCCGCCACAAACCTGAACAAATGGCGCAATAAGTACTGACCAAACAAGGCAAACGCAACCACCATAATGAACGAACGCAACACCATCGGTGATGCACTGCCCTGCGTAATCAGAGCCGGAAAACTAAGCAGTGGAAAAAAAACCAAAATGGGGATTACCGCCAGATTTTGCGATAACAACAAACGCCTTCCGGTATCGGTTAACGGCGATCCCGAGGGAAAGCTATCTCTAAAAGCTTGATTTGCTAAAGCGCTTGAAGACAAAGCCAGGGTTACGCCAATTACCAAGGCGTGATGCCAATGTACGCCGGTAAGCATCGACACCATAAAAACCAGTAAAGCGGTAAGCCCGAAATGCAACATGCTTAGTGAGAAAAAATCAGTCGCTAGCATGCGAATGCGTGCAGGTGTGGCTTGCAGTGCAACCACAAATAGTAATAGAAAAGTGCTTACCCGAACCGCCAAGTCAATGGTTTGCGCATCACGAATAATGGCAAGCCCCCATGGGCCGATAAAAATACCCGCAAGTAAATACCCAACCGACTGTCCTAGCCCCACACGCCTTGCCACCGGTACCGCAACCAGTGCTACCAGCAAAAAGACGAAGGCATTAACCAGTAGATTGTCATCACCTGTCATGGTGAACACTCTTTATTCTTGAATCGCTTAGGCACTCGCGGCCATATCAACAGACTTGAGTCCTTCCCCGTGTTGCGCAATATAGTGGCTCGGCAAAAAGCTATCCGCTGTCGCTTCTTCCATCGCTTGTTGAAAACGGGGTGGATAAGGTTTGTTTAACAAACTCCCCACTTCAACGTATTCAAACACTTCATCGTAGCGCCGAATGGAGTCTTGATCGATTCGTCGGTAAATGTGTGTTCTGGTTAATTCCTCAGGTGCATTCAAACCAGCCGCACCTACAATTTCGACTAAATGTTCCATCGTGTCCTTATGAAAGCGCGCAACACGCTCCGTTTTATCGCCAACGACTAATCCGTCTGTTAGTGCGGCATCTTGAGTCGCAATACCGGTTGGACAATGATTGGTATTGCAAATTAGCGATTGCACGCAACCTAACGACAACATAAACCCACGTGCTGAATAACACATGTCGGCGCCCAAGGCGAGATTCTTAACAAGATGAAATGCGCTGAACATTTTACCGACCGCAATCACTTTTATATCTTTCTTGACGCCAAAGCCTGATAAGCAATCACATACAAACGCCAGTCCGTCGCGCAGTGGCATGCCCACAGAGTTAGTAAATTCAAGCGGTGCCGCACCGGTACCGCCCTCGCCACCGTCTACCGTGATGAAGTCGGGTTTTATTCCGGTTTCAACCATGGCTTTGCATAAGGCTACAAATTCACTTTGACGGCCAACGCAAAGTTTAAAACCAATGGGTTTTCCACCGCTTTTCTCTCGCAGCAAAGCAATGAAATGCATCATTTCGATCGGCGTTGTGAAGGCAGAGTGACTCGGTGGTGATAGCACGGTTGTGTTTGCTTCAACACCGCGAATACGTGCAATTTCTTCGGTGTTTTTAATCGCCGGTAAAATACCACCGTGGCCCGGTTTTGCGCCTTGCGATAATTTTATCTCTACCATCTTGATGTTTTCTTGCGATGCAGTTTCAACAAAACGCTCCGCATCGAATCCACCATCTGGCGCTCGACAACCAAAGTAACCCGTGCCAATCTGCCAAATTAAATCACCACCTGGTTCAAGATGAAAAGGTGTCACACCACCCTCGCCTGTATTTTGAGCGAAGCCACCTTTTGCTGCACCGCCACTGAGTGCCCGCACAGCATTTTTGCTAAGCGAACCAAAACTCATCGCACTTATATTCAAAACACTCGCTGAATAAGGTTGCGTACAGTCAGGTCCGCCAACCAACACGCGAGGGTCTTTGTTTGCATGATGAGTATCGGTGGCAGCGATGGAATGCGCTATCCATTCGTAACCACTTCGATAAGTATCCATTTTGGTACCGAATGGAACGGTATCACGCACACCTTTGGCGCGTTGATACACAACTGATCGGAACATGCGATTCACCGGCACGCCATCAGTTTCAGATTCGAATAGGTATTGACGAAGAAACGGTCGCAAGGACTCCAAAAACCAGCGACCTCGGCTAACCAATGGAAAGTTACGTCTTAGAGAATGCTCTTTCTGATGCATGTCGTACACACCAACGGCAATAGCTGGCAGTATCAACAGGAACAAAAACCATGCAGGCGTCCACACGCTGCATAGAAACAGCACAACAACCACTGCTACGACCGACCAAATAATAAACTGCTTGCGCATCACCTGCACTCCAGACTGTTCACCCGCACATTGTGACCTATACAGCGCAAAAAAGTGCGTTGTGTGAGGTGATCAGTTGAAGGTTAAGCCGCCTTTACAGCTCGGCGAGTCCAGTCTGTCAGAAAGCCGTCTAGCCAAGCGGTTACCCTGTCTTCACATTCAATTGCATCAGCAATGTGCTGCGCTCGGGTGGCGTCGTCCAGTACACCGGTTGCGCGGGTCTTATTACGTTCGTGCCAGATGCGTAACACATCCAGATTCACTTCGGGATGAAATTGCACGCCAACCACATTGTGGCCAACGCGATAGGCCTGATTTGAGAACAACTCGTTATAGGCTAAATGCGTAGCGCCACTGGGTAGCTCCATACCCTCGCTATGCCACTGCATAAACTTCAATGGTTTTGGAAGAAAGTCTTGACCGGCCGCGGTTGGTGTAACTTCGCAAAACCCAACTTCCTTGCCTTCATCGTCGCGAGCCGCAACCGATGCCCCCATCACACGCGCTAACATTTGTGCACCTAAACAAATACCAAAAAATGGTGTTTCGGTTTTTAAGCACGATTCGATAAAGCCGAGTTCTTCTCGCACCCAATCGTGTTCCTGGCAATCGTTAGCGCTATTTGCACCACCAAAAACGATAATGCCATCGTATTGTTCAGGTGCCGGAAAGTCTTGTCCACTGGCGGGATAACACCAGTCGAATTGCGTATTCGTTTTTTCCATCCAGCGACAGCAACGATCGACGTTCCAGCCTTCGGAATGTTTTACCAGTAAAAATTTGCTTATATTAGATTGAGACATCTAGATGTTGTTGCGCAACGCACCCGAATAGTTTTATTGGACAATGTCATACACCATAACAATTTGGCGGTACTTTGGTGGAAAAGTTGAACGTAAAACTATTTAAAATCTGCTCTCACAGCCAATCGCTAGCGCACGATTATCCAAAATGCGGATGATGTCGCCACCGCGCCAGCAGGGTCCGTGGCCACTACGCGCAGGCCTGCGGTCCGCCCACGTGACCTCGGTATGCCCGAGATAACGCCGGTTGCTGGATCTAACACAACCCCTGCTGGCAGAGTGTTGCCGGTGATGCTGTATATGAGTTGATCGTTTTCGGCATCGGTAAAGCGCGGCCTTACAGGCGTGATGGGCTGACCTAGCGTGATGCCTTGATTGCCGACACTGCCAACCACGAATACGGGTGCTGTGTTACGCACCGTGATCAAGGTGCCGACGACATTTATCGCAAACGGATTGCTACGCGCAAACTCACTAAATGGGTCGGACGCCACGATGCGAATATTTCGAAAACTACCGGTTTGCGTGGGTATACCGCTCAATACGCCGGTGTCGCTAATGCTTAATCCATCTGGCAAGGTTCCGATAACCGTGTAGGTCAGGTCATCGCCATTAGGATCGAAGAAGACGCCAACCACCGCGTCAATGGGGTTGCCGATGTTAACGGTCTTATCTGAAATTTGCCCACGGAAAACGGGGGCTTCGTTAGCGGATGTAACATCAATAACAAAACGAATACTTGTTGGTGTATTCACACCATCATCGGCCAGCACATCCACCGCGTACCTACCTTCAACCGTAAACGTGGCGCTAAGAACACCGGTGAGTTCATCCATGTCTAAACTAGCATTTCGGTAAGTCGTGCCCACGGTATAAATGAGTATTTGACTTTCAGGGTCGGTAAAGTAATCGCTCACATCCAGGCTGAGCGTATCGCCAAGTTCCAATGGCTGAAGCTCAATCGATTGTGCAGCCACAGGTAGATTATCTGCAACTACAACCATGACGTCGCTTTCAATCCGTTCGCTTCCATCAGACACGCTAATGGTAATGGGGTAACTTCCTTCATCAAAGACTGTTGCCGTACCGGTGAGTTGCCCGGTCGCTGAGAGTGTGAGCCCACCTGACGAAGGTAACGATCCATCAACGATCGCGTAGGATAATTCGGTACCTTCAGGGTCTTCAAAATACACACTTAAATCACTTTCGAAATCAACACCCGCTACAGCCGTTTGCGTTGGCATTCGTTCTAACTGAGACGGGGGATCATTTTGCGCAAGTATTCGAATAGTGACGGTCGCTGTGGCATTTTCATAAATGCCATCGGTAACTGCGTACTCAAACGTATCTTCTGCGAATGCGGCACTGCGATCAGAAATAAGCGCGGCTTCGTACGTAAAACTCCCATCGGTGCCCAGCGAAAATGACGTGGCAAGCCTAGGCGCTACTTCAGGCTCAGTCAGTACGCGCAAGGATTGATTCGATACATGCTCATGCGCCGCATCATTAGTGAGTAAGTTTCTTTCAGAAGTAGTGACGGTTCGGGTTGTGCCTTCGAGTATGTCGAAGCTGTCGTCATTGACGTCAGGAGCTTCGTTTATCGCAATCAGACAAAACGTTGACCGTTGCTTACCCGTGCCGCCTTCATTATCAGTCGCGGTAAGCTCATAAGTCACACCAACTGGGGCGGCGAGTACTGGCGCGCTGACTAAAAAGTCGTTGTCATTGGTTTCATTATTGAGCGCATCGATGGTCACCCTGCAATCAGGATTGCTACCACACGCTGCGGCCAATGAATCAGCGGCAAGAGCCATATCGAAATCCGGCTCACCAGCACATTGTTGCAGAGCGCCTTGCTCAACCGGCTGCTCGCTCCATGCGTAGCTGTTCACTTCCCCATCAACGTCGCTCCCGCTAACTTTGATGACCATGGACGCGCGTTCGTCCAGCGAACTTGCATCAAGTTGTTGCCCATCAGCAAAACTGATTTGCGTCACTGGTGCGGCATTGGCATCACGGCCCGTATTGTCAACCCAACCACAAGCGGCGAGCAGACTTAACGGGGCAATAGCTAGCAGGATTTTGACACTCATACACTAATTGTATGCCATCAGCGCCAGAAGGCCAGTCGAGTTTGCCGTTGAACGTCTACAAATGTCGTTACTGCAAGAAAAGGCAATGCGGAAACGGGAGAAGTACGAGGAAATACGGGGAAATACGGGGACAGTTTACTTAATTCGTCCAAGCTTCCAGCTATCAATGAGATTTCAATCGAATTAAGTAAACTGTCCCCGTATTTCCCCGTATTTCCCCGCCCCGTATTTCTCTAGACCAACCTATGCGCAATAATATTGGTCAAAAATGAATCAAGCACACGCTCCGCATCGACGCTCATACATGCGCCGTTATTACTAGCGCGCTCACTCCAGTGCTCGGTCGTGTATTGGTAGCCTTTTCGGTCCAAGGCTAGCTGACCTGCGGCTACACCATCTTCAATCACGCGTGCGGCTCCTCTGGCTACGCTGAACGCGTCAGGTTCCACCAAATAGGCAACCGCGGCGGCATCGTGCATTGCGCACTGCGGCTCAACGGCATCTTTGGCAGCCCCTTTGCTGGTGTAGAAGTCGATGTAAAAGCGACTCGTGCGCCATAGAAAATCGCCAGTCACACCAGCTTCATCACGCAGTTTGGCTAAGTGCGTGTCGGTGATCATAACTTTATGAGTCACATCAAGACCCACCACCATCATAGGCCAGTCCCGTGCGAGCAACCGATCTGCTGCGTGCGGGTCGTTAAAAAAATTGGCTTCAGCAAGTGGCGTTACATTGCCTGGCTCATCAACCGCTCCACCCATAACAATGAGTTGCTTAACCAGGTTAGGCAGATCGGGTTCTTTTTCCAACGCCAAAGCGATGTTGGTTAGCGGACCAACAGCAAGTAGCGAGATCTCACCCGGATGCGCTCGTGCCTGTTCAATGATGTAGTCAGCCGCATTGAGAGCATGCAACTGGGCATGTTGTGCATTCGCGTTCAGTGCAACATCGGATTGCGGATAACAATTACCGATACCGTCATCACCATGCACAAATTCTGAATGCGGCAATGGAGATTGAACAACCGGTACACCTGCACCTTTAGCAACGGCAACATCGCTAACGCCCATAACATCCAGAATGTATTGCGCATTGCGAGTAGCCTTTTCTACACTTACATTGCCAAACACTGTTGTGAGACCCAGTAGTTTTATATCCGGATGCGCAATTGCATAGGCAATGGCCATCGCATCGTCAATACCTGGATCGGTATCCAATATAACTTTATGCACGAAATCTATTTTCCTTGGGTTAAACGGTCAACGGCAGCTTTGTCTGGGATACCGGGTGTTGCACCTGCCACAGTAACGGCGAGTGCGCCAGCAGCACAGGCTCTTTCGAGCGCGGCTTGAGGTTCAAGTTGATCAATAAGGCCTGCTAAGAAATACCCGACAAACGTATCACCAGCACCCGTAGAATCAACCACCTCAACACTTGGCGCTAGGACGCGTGTTACTTTATTATCGTGCAACAACAGCGCGCCCTTGCCACCTAAAGTCAGCACGATCATAGAGTCGGGATAGTGTTGCTGCAAGTATTCATGCAATTGCGAGTTTGATTCTGCATCTTGTTCTGACAAGCTACCGGCGCTGTTTGGATTCGCCAGTTGCAAAGCCTCTAGTTCATTAACGATAAGAACCTGACAGCGCTCCAACGGCAAAGACAAAACATCAGCATTCATCGGCGCTGGATTAAAAGCAATATTCATTTTTTTATTTTCTGCAATCGCAAAAGCATCGGCCAATGCGTTGCATTCGTTTTGAATAAGTAACCAATCACCTGATTGCGCACCACTGAGCATGCTTTGCAAACTCGACTCATCAAAACTTTGATTCGCGCCGCCGTGTAACACAATAGCGTTCTCACCATTGGCATCCACTTGAATAATCGCATGACCACTAGCGCCATCAATCGTGTCAATGCTGCTGACATCGACACCATAGTCGCGCATGCCATCCACCGCCCATTGATCAGAGCGGCTCACCCTGCCCAGGTGCTTAACCGACACACCCGCACGCGCCAGCGCCACCGATTGATTCGCCCCTTTTCCACCGAGCACGGTTTCTAGCGATTCGCTGGCCAGCGTCTCACCTGGCTGCACAAAGTGCGGCATACGATAAACATAATCAATGTTGATCGAACCAAAATTGTAAACAGTCACTGCAAATTACCTGTGTACGACGTAGGCATCAGTCTACCAGTCTTAGACAGCCATTCTGTGCGGTAATTGAGTGCAGGGAAATATTTGTTTGTGTACGATGCGCAAAAGCCCAGCATATTCGATAAATTGGGCATTTTGGACAAGGGCACTTCTAAGTAGATGAACATTGACGACGTACCGTCGCCTTGCATCAATATTTGCAAGATCGACGAGCCATCCCAACGCTGTATGGGCTGTGAACGCACCATTGATGAGATAACACGCTGGTCGAGAATGGACAATGATACCAAGCTGGCTGTGCTTCAGGATGTGGTTGCCCGCAAACGGGCGGCGAAGCTAAATAACGATCAACAAAGCCCAATAACACCTAGCAAACCATCTAAATCAGATATCACCGCACTCGGCGTTCCTGGCAAGCGTTCCACAGGCTGCGAGTAACGGTTCACCCAAGCCACTTGAAAGCCAAAGTGTGCCGCTCCTGCTGCATCCCACGCATTGGAAGATTGGAAGCTGATTTTTTCGGGTGCTATACCCAAGGTGTCAGATGCGAGTTTATACACTTGCGGATCGGGTTTGAAAATACCAACCGACTCAACCGATAGTTGATGACTGATCACATCGTTTAAACCGGCGCTATCAACGGCAGCCTCGATCATCATCGGTGAACCGTTGGTTAGGATAGCCGTTGGGATACCAGCTTTTTTTAATAAATTTAAAACGGCTGGCACTTCAGCAAACGCATCGAGCTTCAAATAAGCCTGCATGAGTTTTTCATGCAATGCCTTATCGTTGATATTCGTGGCATCCATCGCGTACTGCAAAGCATCGGATGTTACTTGCCAAAAATCACAATGCGAGCGCATCAAGGATCTTAACCAGGTGTATTCTAATTGTTTGGTTCGCCAAAGCATAGATAGCTCAGCATGTCTTGGCCCCACTTCATCGCTTAAATTTCCCACCGCGCTATGTACATCAAACAATGTGCCGTAAGCGTCGAACACACAGGCTTCGATACCGTTGATAGAACATTCACTCATACTGCAATCCCGTTTGTTTAAGTTTGTGGGGGTATAGAATACGTTGCCGTAACGTGGGCAACAGGTTCAGTGACACTACCACCATCACTGTACAGAGTAACCTCCCCTACCGCCAACCGCTTACCCAACTTGAGCATCTTCGCCTGCGCCATTACATCACCGGGTAGGGGTTTACGCAAAAAATTAATCGATAAATTGGTTGTGACGGCTAACTCCACCGGACCAATGCGGCTGAGTACCAGGGCATACATTGCCGCATCAGCCAGAGCCATCATGATCGGCCCGGATATCGTACCGCCGGGACGGAGAAATGCTTCTGAATAATGCGCACGCATGAGTACATCTGATTCAGTAATCTGTTCCAGTTCTAAGCCCATCGCTTTGGCAAACGGCATTTGATCTTCACTGAGCTGATTGAACTGTTGGACGCTTATTTTCGAACTCATACTAAAATTCACCATAAATACCTGGGCTCTAGCATAACAATGTGTGGATTCGATTGAAATTCCATTACACCGGTGGCAGACTCGAGCCAACGACTTCGCAAGGTAACGCGCCATGGCCGAACCAACAAAGAATACTGCAAGCGCTGATGAAAGCGAACCACTGCTGCTGATCAGTGCCGCTAACGGCATCACCCACATTACGCTGAATCGACCTGCCAAGTACAATGTTCTTTCTGAAGAAATGCTTGCGGCCTTACAGGACACGATCGACTCGATAGATGGTGATCAACGCGTCGTCGTCATCAAAGCACTGGGCAAGGCATTTTGTGCAGGCCACGACTTAAAACAGATGCGCAGTAACCCGACTCAGGATTATTACAATGCCTTATTTAAAACATGCAGCCATTTTATGAATTCCCTGCTTGCGTTAAAACAACCCGTCATTGCGCAAGTCGATGGTATTGCCACAGCAGCCGGCTGCCAGTTGGTCGCAAATTGCGATTTGGCAATTGCATCCAACACTTCGCGCTTCGCTGTGTCTGGCATTGATGTGGGTTTGTTTTGCAGCACACCTTCAGTTCCTTTGTCGCGAAACGTGTCGCGTAAACGAGCGTTTGAAATGTTAATGACCGGCGAATTTATTGACGCAGAAAAAGCCCTAGAATGGGGCCTGCTCAATCGGGTTGTTGAAGCCGAGGCACTCGACGACGCGGTGTTAGAACTGGCCGAACGTATTGTACAAAAATCGGCTGTTGCAGTCGCTACAGGTAAGGGCTTGTTTTACGATCAACTAGAAATGCCATTAAAGCAGGCCTATGTTCTAGCGGGCGAAACAATGGCGTGCAATATGATGGCAGAGGACGTATCAGAAGGGATAGATGCGTTTAAAGAAAAACGCCCGGCGGTTTGGAAACACCGGTAAAGCAGAATTAAGCGGTGCCTGTTTTAACCAAGGGTCTATGTTGATCGTGAACCCATTGTTCAAAATCATCACTACTTAAAGGGTAACTGAAATAGTAGCCTTGGATTTCATTGCATTTAAGCTTGCGCAGGATGTCGTACTGCTCCTCCAGCTCCACGCCTTCAGCCACGATCTTTAAGCCAAGCCGATGGCCTAAGGTCACAATGGCCGATACAATCGCCTCGTCGCCTTTATCAACATGCAGCTCTTCTACAAACGCGCGATCAATTTTTAATTTATCAACTGGCAAACGCTTTAAATAACTTAACGATGAAACACCCGTAGCGAAGTCGTCGATAGCAATCTGCACACCCAGCCCTTTTAAACTGTTGAGTAACTGAATTCCATTTTCAATATTGTGTAAGAATAGGTTTTCCGTTAACTCTATTTCAAGCAAATTTGGATCAATTTGACTGGCTTTAAGTGCTTCATCAATATCAGCAATCATATTGCCACGGGTAAATTGCACCGGGGAGCAATTTATCGCAACCGAAAATGTGCCTAGCCCCTGGTCTTTCCATTTCTGCACTTGCCGTGTCGACTCTTCCAATACCCACTTACCCAAGGGCATAATTAAACCAGTCTCTTCGGCCAGCGGAATAAAATCGGTTGGGCTAATCGGGCCACGCTCTGGGTGATTCCAACGCGCAAGCGCCTCAACACCGATGGTCTCACCAGTAACCATGTCGAGCTTCGGTTGGTACAACAATGATAATTGATTATCTTCAATGGCTAGCTTTAATTCGCGCTCCATTGAAAAACGCGACAAGGCGTGCTCATGAATATCGGTTGAGTAAAACTGATAGCCATTACGACCATTTTCTTTTGCATGGTACATAGCGACATCGGCATGCTTCATCAATGTTTCTGAGTCACGACCGTCAGTCGGATAGACACTGATACCAATGGTGGTAGTCACCGCCACTTCAACGTCAGAAATGGTATACGGCGCACTGGTAGATTCAGCAATGCGCTCCGCTACACGGGCAGCATCTTCCGCCCGATTAATGCTTCCGAGCAAGACAACGAATTCGTCACCACCGATTCTGGCCACGGTATTTTTCGATGCCGAATCATCATCGTGGTTATTCGGCCCACTCAGCGTATCAGAATCGCGCAACACACCCGATAGACGCTGCGATACTTGGACGAGTAGATCATCGCCAGCATCATGGCCTAAGGTATCGTTGACTTGTTTGAAATGATCAAGATCAAGAAACAGCAGCGCAAACTGATTGTCTTGTCGTTCTGATAAACGCAAGGCTTGCGCTAAGTTCTCGCGCAGTTGGGCGCGATTCGGCAAACCAGTTACCAAATCATAGTACGCAAGGTCATGAATTTGTTTTTGTGCATGCGCGCTCTCAGTGATGTCTTGGATTGTACCGAGCATGTGGGTACAGTTGCCTTCACTGTCAATTTTAGGTTCTGCTTCTAAGCGTACCGAGCGCAAATCGTTTTCAAGTTCACCCTGGATATTAAACTCCAATGTAATCGGCTTACCCGCTTCAACCGCTTGCTCAGTATCCATACGAATTTCTTGGCGCTTATTCGCATCAACCTTACTGAACAAACTTTCCATTGAACCGTACAGTAGTCGCTTATCAAAACCGAACATGCGCGCAACTTCCAAAGACCAGTTCGCCGTATCAGAACCAATGTCCCATTCCCAATGGCCTAGTCTGGCGATGCGCTGTGCGTTATCCAATCGTGCTTGACTTGAACGCAATTCATCGGCGGTCTCTTTTGAACGCAACATATACTGCACCCGATAAGGCAGTATGAAAAAGTTAATCGGCTTAGTCAAAAAATCGGTGGCGCCTTCGTCATAGGCGCGAGTGATAGACTCCAGATCGTCTAAACCCGTCGTCATTAATATAGGCACATGATGGCCAAAGTTGGTTTTGCGAATTTCACGGATGGCCTCAAAGCCATCCATGTTAGGCATGACCGCATCCATAATCACCAGATCAGGATGATGGCGATTGAATTGATCAACCGCTTCGACACCGTCAACCGCTTGCACAACTTGAAATCCGGCGTCCTCAAGCGGGCCTTCGGCCATCATTAGACTTGCAATATCATCGTCCACCAGCAATACCACTGGCTTGCCGCGCGGGCGAGACTCGCCCGTAGTCGCGTCAATAGATGACAAAGAGCCAGCTCTCACGCAGCTTTGTCCTGTGACGATAGGCTTTGAAGTTCATCTATCACACTTTGCGAATGTGCTTCTAGGCCTTCGACTATTTCCCTACATATGTCAACGTGTTCTTCACGCGCGGCACGTTCTAAGTCTGCCATGCGCGAAGACAATCGCGCCGCACCCACATAAGCCGCACTCGACTTTATGGAGTGCGCTGTATTTCGTACTGTGTCTAAATCGTTGGCAGCAAGGGCTGTAATGATTGCATGAACACCCTCCGGTGTTTGCGCTACGAATATACCGATAATACGACTAAGCAAGTCCGGAGAACCGGGTCGTTGCAATGCTCGAACGTTATCCAAGGCTGATTGATCTATTTCACTCATGATCTCGTTATCCGCTGTTAACTTCCTGAACCGTTTGGCAAACTACGATTCCCTTGCGCAGCGTTCTCTGCAGCGAATTGCGCCTGCAATTCATTAATTTCTTTTTGCAACACATGCAGCTCGGCCATCGATTCCGATACGGAAGGCAAGACCGATTGCAAAGCTAGGTATTCTTTTTTTGGTTGGGCCGATACCAAGCCAACGTGGTGTAGGGATAGACTTAGGCATAGCAGCACGGCTGAAACAAGCGCAAAACTCAAAGCACTGAAGTCGCCCAAATAGGCACCCATCAGCGCAATGTAGACTGCGAATGCGCCTCCAGCTTTTATCATTGAATTCCAGTTCAACACCAATTCCTCAGTTATCACGGCTACTTACAAAGCACACATTCTCGGCAAAAATGGCCGCAAAGCGCCCTGAAATGGCCACGCGTACTTAGTTTGTAGCGACGATGTAACAAACATCTTGATAAAAAAGTCGGGGTTTTTAGAGTTGAAATCATTACCTTCTTAGGCGCAAGCTTGACATGCACGTAGAGATACCTGGTTAGTCTATATAAATCAGTAAGTTAGGTATTTTTTGTGAGTGATTGAACCTGATTCAAATTTCGGCCAAACAGCACGCAGTGTAAGCTAAGGATATCGCGCTCCAAAGGCGATCTAAACCTAGGATATGACACACATCAAACTTATTGTGGCGCATGTTTGAGGCAGAAATTTCGGACGCTTTAGCGCGGACACCTGAGCTGCCTGGACTTAGATCAAACCCGATTTTCTCCAGGATTGAATAGTGTCGTCATCAACACCAAGCCACTCAGTCAAAACAACATCGTTGTGCTCACCCAGCTTAGGGCCTGCCCATTCGGTGGAACCAGGAGTTCGACCGAGTTTCGGATGTACCGCAGGAACCACGCGCTGCTCACCATCTACATCGATCGACTCAAAATTCCCGCGCGCTTTGAAATGCGGATCGGCCACCACATCGGCCACTGAATTTATAGGCCCTGCCGGTACCGATGCATCGGCAAGGACATTAAGTGCATCTTGTGAATTGATCGAACCAGTCCAATTGCTCAATACTTTGTCGATCATGGCTTCGTTTTTAACACGACCGGTATTGGAGGCGAGTCGCTCATCTTCTGCCAAATCATTGCGACCGATAGCTTGCATTAGACGTTTGAAAATGGAATCGCCATTGCCACCAATAACAATGAATTTTTTATCCGCACATGCATAGGTGTTGGTTGGCACAATCCCCGTAAGCGTTGTTCCTGATGGTTGCCTGATCGAGCCTGTCCCATCGTATTCAGACACGACGCCTTCCATCATATTAAAAATTGATTCCACGATCGACACATCTACCACTTGTCCACGACCATCATCGTTTTGCCGGTTAACCAACGATAACAACACACCGATAACAGCATGCATTCCCGCGAACGTGTCGCCCAAACTTAAATTAGCGCGCACGGGCGCTTCGCCAGGAAAACCATTCACGTATCGCATACCAGCCACACCTTCACACACCGAAGCAAAACCGGGCATGCTCGCATAAGGTCCATCCTGACCATACCCAGATACTCGTGTATAAACTAATTTTGGATTGCTTGTTTCAAACTCACCCGGGCCCAATCCCCAGCTTTCCATTTTGCCGGGTCTGAAGTTCTCGACCAGAACATCCGCTTGATTTATCAACTGATGTGCAACTTTTTGGCCTTGCGGATTGGAAAGATCGAGCGTGACAGATTTTTTATTGCGCGCAATGCTCGACCACCAGTAAGACGTTCCAGCATCATCTAACAAGCGCCAGGTGCGTAAAGGGTCGCCTCGGCCAGGTGGTTCTATTTTCACAACCTCAGCACCAAAGTACGCTAGCATTTGCCCGGCAAAGGGCCCCGCAATGAGTTGCCCCATTTCCAGCACACGTATTCCCGCAAGTGGTTTTTTCGTTGGCATATAGATACCTAAAAGGTTTATTATTATTCGATGAACGCAAAAACAAACAGCGCAAACAGTGACGCTCAACCGGGTGACGGTCGGTATCCACTAGCCAAGCACCAAGCTAACTATACCCCCTTATCACCGTTAAGCTTTCTCAAACGCTCAGCGGAAGTCTACCCTGAGCATACGGCCATTATTCATGGTGATCGCCGCACCAATTATAAAGAGGTGTATACACGTTGCCGCCAACTGGCGTCACGGCTCGCCCAAGCCGGAGTAGAAACCGGCGATGTGGTGTCTATAATAGCCCCGAACATTCCTGAATTGTACGAAGCTCATTTCGCCGTTCCGATGTGCGGCGCCATTCTCAACGCAATTAATACGCGCTTGGAAGCAAAAACCATTGCGTATATTCTGGAGCACAGCGAAGCAAAAGTTTTACTGGTTGATCGTGATTCGACCGCTGTTGTCAATGAAGCTTTGGCTAAGCTAACTAAACCACCAATCTTAATCGACATTAACGACCCAGCTGCTACAGGTGATGCTGTATCAGATGTTGACTATGAAACTTTTCTAGCACAAGGCGATGCTCACTACGATTGGGCGCTACCGGAGGATGAATGGGCATCTATTTCACTTAACTACACGTCAGGTACAACCGGCAATCCAAAAGGTGTTGTCTATCACCACCGTGGCGCCTATATGAATGCGATGAGCAACATCACCGGTTGGCATATGGGCCCGCACCCTGTGTATCTTTGGACGCTGCCCATGTTTCATTGCAATGGTTGGTGCTTTCCATGGTCGTTGGCCGCAAACGCTGGCGTGAGTGTTTGTGCGCGAAGCATATCAGCGAGCGTGATATACAACAGTATTGAACAACACGGTGTTACTCATTTTTGTGGCGCGCCAATAATTTTAAATTTTATTATTAATGCAGACCCTGCCATTGCGAAAAAACCTGCAAAGCCGGTTGAAATCATGACAGCTGCCGCCCCACCACCTGCCAGCGTGTTACAACGCGTGGAGGCGCTCGGCTTTCATGTGACGCATGTATATGGTTTAACAGAGACCTATGGTCCGGCAGTTATGTGCGCATGGAAAAAAGAATGGGATGCGTTATCAGCGACCGAACAATCGGTTTTAAAAGCTCGCCAAGGCGTACGCTATCAAGTGCTGGACGAACTGGATGTATTAGACCCTGAAACACTAAAACCTGTACCACGTGATGGCGAAACTATTGGCGAGATCATGTTTCGCGGTAACATCGTGATGCGCGGTTACTTTAAAAACCGTGACGCCAACGAAGCCGCATTTGCAGGAGGTTGGTTTCACAGTGGCGATCTCGCTGTGATGGACCCGGATGGTTATTTGCGTATTCTTGATCGTGCGAAAGATATAATCATTTCTGGGGGTGAGAACATATCGTCGATCGAAATTGAGGATGTTCTGTACTCGCACCCCGATGTACTAGAAGCAGCTGTTGCCGCGAAGAACGATGAACACTGGGGAGAAACACCTTGTGCATTTGTACAATTGGTTAACGGTGCGTCGCTTACCGAACAAGACATCATCGATTATTGCCGCGAGAATATGGCGCACTTTAAATGTCCCACCAAAGTAGTCTTTCGGGAACTACCTAAAACCTCAACAGGCAAAGTGCAAAAATTCCAATTACGTGAATGGGCGAATGAAGTTTAAGCATCCTATTAAAACCCTTCTTCTGTCTATCTTCGTTTTCGCTAACGCCATTGCACAAACCCCTACGGCGTATGGATTATGCGCGCTCTACAGGAAAAGTATGCCTGTGCATAAAACCGGCGTAAACTTTTTGCTAGTCACCAAAGTGAACCATCTCTTGCGGCATTCCCACTATGGACTCATTATGATAAACGTGATCATGCATAACTAACCACTTCTATTTCAAAGCCCTTTCCATCATCGAAATAAAATCGGCGACCGGGTTCATAGTCACCGTGGTTATATGTTTTAAACCCTGCATCTTTTACTCGCTTTTCAACCCTTTCTAGATCATCTACCACAATACCAAGATGATTAAAGCCCATGGCATGATAGTGAGGGTCATTGACTCCAGACTTTTGTTCACTGTTGTTGTACAGAGCTATGTAGGTGGAATCACCGCCTACATGTACCGTTAAGCCGTTGTAAATACCTTCACCTTGCCATCGGATGCGCCAGTCAAACAAGTCGACCAGCATCGCAGCTGTGGCTTTTGGGTCTTCAACGGTTAGGTTAATGTGTTCAATTTTGACTTCACTCATAGTCCTGTTCCTGCAGTTGATGGATTACCAGTCAAATACTGGCACTAGGAAAATAGTAATACCTCCAGTAAAGTAGAGGTCAAGCAAATACTTAAAAAAGTTGATATGCGCAAATCCGCTACTGCTCAACCCACTCTCGCCATTGGTGAGTTATCAAAACGGACTGGATTGGCAATTACAGCACTGCGTTTCTATGAAGCTGAAGGCTTGTTGCAGCCCACCCGCAATGCAGGAGGCCAACGTAGATTCAAACGCGGAGACATTCGGCGCTTAGCGTTTATCAAAATCTCGCAAAGCTTGGGGTTTTCACTCAACGACATTCGAGCTGCCCTGGCCACGCTACCTGACGGGCGCACACCCACCAAACGTGACTGGGAGCGCCTGAGCAAAAAATTTGTGGCTGACATTGATCAGCGCATTGCAGGGCTTACCCAACTCCGGGAAAACTTAACGACTTGCATAGGCTGTGGGTGCTTATCGATGTCCAGCTGCAGGCTTTACAACCCAGACGATGCTGCGGCTAAACTGGGTGCAGGACCGCGCTACTTGCTCGGTGATAATGCGACCGATGTGACTTGAGCTATCGATCATCCAACACAAGGCGCACGGCCAATCCAGTAAATACAGTCGCTAAAAAGTAATTCATTACTTTCTGCACGCCTACGTGTTTTGACAAGGCCGAAGAAAACCCGTCTGCCAATAAGATTACGCTGCCATTGACAAAAAATCCGACCACATTAATGACCGTAGCAAATACCATAATTTGCAAAGCAACCGATCCTGCCTGCAGGTCGACAAATTGTGGAAACAAAGCCAATACGAATAGTGCAACCTTCGGGTTTAACACGTTCGTGAGCAAGCCCTGCCGAAACATCACAGCCGTTGACAATTTGGTTTTCTCATTGCTGCGGGACAATTGAAGCGCAGAGCTGGAGGTCAAAGTAGACCACGCTAGGTACAACAGGTATGCCGCACCAATATAGCGAACCACATCGAATGCCATTGGCACAGCCACAAACAACTGCGACAAACCAAACGCTGCAGCCAGAGCGTGACAGTAGGTACCCGCCGCAATACCACACCAAGTTGCCAGGCCTGCGGCACGCCCTTGTGCTGCGGAGCGCGACGCGATCAGCAACATGTCAGGCCCCGGACTGATGGTCAAGGCAAATGCTGCAACGCAAAACAATAACAGTGTTTGAATTTCAGGCATGAGCTTATATTCGCAAGCGCTAGTTAACCAATGGTGAATCGCGATTTGAACGCGCGATCAACCCAACGCATAAGCAAACCATCAGCGGTATCTTGGATACCTATGGAAAAGCGCTCAGACATCGGTTTCTTCTTCTTGAACTGCACTTTAATCACTTCAGCATCACCGCATTTTTCCATTAAATACGCATCACTGGTCATTAGCTCATCGGCCAAAGCGTTGTCGATGACATCTTGCCCCGACCAAATCTCACCAGTTGCAACCTCCTCAATGTTTAACGATGGCCGACGCTCATTCACGTAGCCTTTAAACTGTTCGTGAATGCGTTCGATGTCCTCAATCATTTTCTCGCGCCCCTCATCCGTATTTTCACCAAACATAGTTAAGGTGCGCTTGTACTTACCGGCCGTGAGCATTTCAAAATCAATATTGAATTGCTTTAACACTTTATGAAAGTTTGGAATTTGCGCAACCACGCCAATCGAGCCCAGCACAGCAAATGGCGCAGCAATGAGCTTATCAGCAACGCAGGCCATCATATAGCCGCCACTGGCCGCAACTTTATCAACACAAATGGTTAGCGGTACTTTCTTATCTTTAATGCGATCAAGTTGCGATGCGGCCAAACCGTAGGACGTAACCATCCCACCGCCACTTTCCAAGCGTAAAACAACTTCATCGTTCTCACCTGCGCTGGTTAAGATCGCAGTGATTTCGCGCCGCATATTATCAACAGCGGATGCGCGCATGTCGCCGTCGAAGTCCATCACGAACACGCGACTATTCGTTCGCTCATCCACCACGGTTTCACCATCGCCACGTTGTTTTTTCGCTTTCTTCGCAGCGGCTTTTTTCTCTTTTCGTTCAAGCTTGTCTTTTTCTTTTTTCTCTTTTAGTGCAACTTTCTGCGCTTCATCATCGAGCAATGAAAACGATAGCGTCTCTTTTAAATCGTCAAGTTGTTCATTGAGATTAGTGATCTCTATACGTCCCTCAGAACTGGCCTTACGGCCACGTGAGGTCAGCATTGTGATGGCAAAAACAACAAATATAATGGCAATAACGAACGTGAGGATTTTGAGAAAAAACAGTCCGTAGTCTAGAAAAAATTCGGCCACCAGGCTCTCCTATTTATGACGAATAAACCAACATTGATGGATGCGGGTATTACGCTGAAAATCTTGATCGATCGACCAATGCGAACGGTCTTCAATAGTATACTGTGTGTCACTGCCGCCAGCGTTACTACTTTGGGCAACAGCCGCATGGTTTTTTTGACGCGCTTTTTTCGGTAACACAACCTCACCGAGAGCGGGGTCAAGCTTAAAGCGTCGGTAATTATTTGAGAACACCAAAACACCATCTGGTTCCAACATATTCATGCAAGCACGGATACAGGTAACGTGATCTCGCTGCACATTCCAATCGGCATCAATGCCCGTTGAATTAGAAAATGTTGGCGGGTCCAGCAAAATCAAGTCAAAGCGCTGATCTTTGTTCTGATCAAGCCACTGAGTCACATCACTTTTTACGACCTGATTGCTGGTTTCATCCAATCGATTAAGCCGTAGGTTTCGCGTTAACCACTGAGAATAGCGATTGGATAAATCCACAGACACTGTGCGACTTGCGCCACCTGTTGCTGCAGCCACACTGGCACTACCTGTGTACGAAAACAAATTTAAAAAGCGCACGCCTTGCGCATTCGTTTTAATATACTCACGCACTTTTCGGTGATCTAAAAACAAGCCAGTATCTAAGTAGTCGCTAAAGTTACATTCAATCTGATAGCCCAGCTCACGAACCAACCCCGTTACCTGACTACCCGATTGCTTTTCATACTGTGCAAGCCCGGTCTGTTTTTCGCGCACCTTCAAATGTACGTGCTCAGCGTGGACATTTAAGGTTTCAGGAATAACCTGCAACAAGGCTTTAAGTCGCGCCGAAGCCATAGCAGCATTAACGGTTGCCGGCGCTTGGTATTCCTGCACCACGACATGGCGTTCATCGCAATCGTAAATATCTATCGCCACTGAAAATTCGGGTAAATCGGCATCATAGATTCGCCAAGCGCTAATATTCTCGCGCCTTAACCACGATTTCAAATGTTTGAGGTTTTTCTTTAAACGATTGGCAAAGGGTTGTGCATCCACACCGCTGTGGTCACCGGCTTCACCTGGCTCGCTTGGAAACTTCTTTTCATCGGTTACAGGCGTAGCGGTCGTTTTAGCACTTGCCCAAACCGACGCTGTGCCTTTGGCCGATGCCGTTGGAATTGTGCCCTCGTACAAAGAACACTCTATC
This sequence comes from uncultured Granulosicoccaceae bacterium, assembly GCA_938035945.1. Taxonomy (GTDB): domain Bacteria; phylum Pseudomonadota; class Gammaproteobacteria; order Granulosicoccales; family Granulosicoccaceae; genus Granulosicoccus. Next base: position 7,314 of record CALHOU010000006.1, on the reverse strand, counting down.
GGACCATTTCGCACAGCCAAGCTTGCTTTTAATGGCAAACGGGTTTGCCGTACGGGTGCAGAGTCAGCTGTGAATAAGGCGACATGCCAACCGTCATAGCTACCACTGAGTGCGCTACCTAAGTTATGATAAAAAGATGCATCAATTTCCAAGCGTTCGCCATAAGGCGGATTGGTGAGCACTAAGCCATGCGCTATGTTGACTTTTAACTCATCGGTTAACACATCGGCTTTGGTAAAAGATACAGACTCTTCAACACCCGCAAGCGCCGCATTTTCAATGGCCAATTGAATCGAACGCGAATCTTTGTCAGCACCGCTAATGTCGGATGGACATACTCGCACAGCTTGCACTGCATCGTTGTAGACTGAGTTCCAAACGCTTTCATCGTGCCCACGCCAACCGCTGAACCCGAAGTGCGTGCGTTTTAAACCTGGCGCCATGTTGCAAGCCATCATCGCAGCTTCAATTACCAAGGTTCCCGACCCACACAAGGGGTCTACGAACGGTTCTCCACGCTCGGCACGTTCAGGCCACTTCGCAGCGAGAAGCAAGCTGGCGGCTAGATTTTCTTTTACCGGTGCAGGGCCTGCCTGCTCGCGATAGCCTCGGCGATGCAAACTGCTGCCCGACAGGTCGATGGCAATACGTGCTTTGTTGCGAAACAAATACACGTTTATTCGAAGGTCCGGTGAATCGCGTTCAACATTCGGCCGCTCACCGGTATTTTCACGAAACTGATCCACCACCGCATCTTTGACTTTCAATGCGCCATATTGAGAATGCGTGATGGTGGAATTCGCGGTAAAAAAATCAACGGCCAGAGTGCCGCTAAGGGCCATGTGCTCCGACCAATCAACCTGCTTGACCAGTTCGTAAAGCTCCTCTGGCGAGCCAGCCGGTCCGTGGTGGATGGGCAGTAAAATTCGATTTGCCACGCGCGACCACAGACAGGCCTTGTAAGCCATATCCAGGCCACCTGAAAAACGCGCACCCGCGCCTGCTGTAGAGACAGATTTGGCACCCAATTGCACCAGCTCATCGGCCAGAAGATGCTGGAGCCCGGAGGCACAAGTGGCGTACAGTGATTGGTTAGCAGGCATGCGTCAGTATGAAGTATGGCAGGGATTTTGGTGCCGTTTTGGCAGTCTATAATAGGCGTATCTGACCTATTTTAACCTGAGGATGTGTCGGTGCGAGCAGATCTGTCGCACGCTGGGGCACACTCTCTGCAGTATTACTAACATTATCGTAGAAATTACGTCCAACTCACCCGCATTGAGATCGATAGATATAGCCATGAAATTGACCAGTTACGGCGCTGCCGAAGAAGTTACCGGTTCTTGTCACCTGCTCGAAGTGGGTGACCGCAAGGTTCTGCTCGACTGCGGACTCATTCAAGGACGCCGCAAGGACGAATTGCGCAATCACGACGGCTTCCCTTTCGACCCCTCCACGCTCGACGCTGTCGTGCTCAGCCATGCTCACATTGACCACAGCGGCCGCTTACCGATGCTGGTTCGCCTTGGTTTCAAAGGCCCCATTTACACGCACGAGGCAAGCGCCGACTTGTGTAACGTCCTGCTCAAAGACTCTGCCAGTTTAAACGAGCGTGACGTGCAATTTCGCAATAAAATACGTGCGCGCAAAGGCAAGCCACCTTTGGAGCCTTTGTATTCGAAACAAGATGTTGAAACTACACTGCAACGATTCAGAACCGTACGCTACGAACAAGATCAACTAGTCACCGATGGCGTCAGCATAAAACTGTATGATGCCGGCCACATCCTCGGTTCAGCCATAGTCGAACTCACGCTTAGCGAAGGTGATGAAACACGAACCGTTGTGTTTAGCGGTGATCTTGGCCACCGCGGCGCACCTATTCTGCGCGACTTCACTCACTTAGAACACGCCGATTTGGTGCTAATGGAAAGCACCTACGGCAATCGCTTGCACCGGGACTGGTCAGAAACCATGGAAGAGGTCAGCGAAATCGCCGAAGCGGTTAAGCACAGTAAAGGCAACATTTTGATTCCAGCCTTCTCGGTTGGCAGAAGCCAAATGATTTTGTATATGTTTGCGCGATACTTCAACGAATGGGGTTTGGATCGTTGGAAGATATTTCTTGATAGCCCTATGGCCATCGAAGCATCTGAGATCTACCTAAAACACACCTCACTCTACGATGAGACAGCAGCTGCCTATTACGAAGAACACGGTCCACTGCTAAACATGCCTAACTTATCTTTTAGCAAGTCCCCTCAAGATTCGATGGCCGTTAATAAAATTCAATCTGGTGCGATTGTTATTGCCGGTAGTGGTATGTGTACAGGTGGCCGCATTCGGCACCACCTAAAACACAATGTTTGGAAGCCAGAGTGCCACGTAATAATCGCTGGCTACCAATCACCTGGTTCAACCGGACGCAAGCTTGTTGACGGTGAACCATTTATCAAACTTTGGGGTCAACGCATAAAAGTAGCCGCAAAAATTCATACTGTAGGCGGCCTGTCAGCCCATGCAGACCAACAAGGCATGATGGACTGGTATGCCAGTTTCAAGGGCAAACCACCTGTGCTTTTGGTGCACGGTGAAAAGAAAGCGCAGAAGGTGCTAGCCAAGCGACTACGTAAAGAGCACGGTGCACGAGCAAGACCTGCAAAAAAAGGCAAAACCACCGATTTACTGTCGCTAGAGAGCTTCTAGAATCGTCCGTCGCGACAAACAAACGGATATAATTGAACGATTACCAGACCCCCAGCAGGCCCTTACAGGCCTTGCTGGCGAATGTACTAACAGACCCTATTGAGTAACCACTATGACTACTGAACGCGAATCGATGGAGTTCGATGTTGTTATCGTTGGCGCCGGCCCTGCAGGGCTAAGTACGGCCTGCCGTCTTATGCAGATTGCGCAGGAAAAAGAACAAGAAATCAGTGTGGTTGTACTTGAGAAAGGATCTGAAGTTGGCGCACATATTTTATCCGGCGCTGTGGTTGAACCCAAAGCCATCAATGAATTATTCCCTGACTGGAAAAACATGGGTGCGCCATTAAACACGGAAGTGACTGAAGACGAGATTTACTATTTCACCAAGCAAGACGGTGCGTTCAAAATTCCAAATTGGATGGCGCCGAAAACCATGCACAACGACAACAATTACATTGCAAGCGTAGGTAATTTAACGCGTTGGCTTGGCGAACAAGCTGAAAGCTTAGGCGTTGAAATATTCCCAGGATTTGCCGCAGCGGAAATTTTGTATAACGAAGATGGCAGCGTTAAAGGTGTCGCTACCGGCGACATGGGTTTAGACGCTGAAGGCAATCCTAAAGACAGTCATGAAGTTGGTATGGAGCTGCACGCTAAATACACGATCTTCGCTGAAGGTTGCCGTGGTCATTTGGGTAAAGAGCTGATTCGAAAATTCAAACTCGACGAAGGTTGCTCACCACAACACTATGGGATTGGTATTAAAGAGCTTTGGGAAGTTGATCCAAAAAACCACAAGCCAGGTTTGGTATTGCACGGCACCGGATGGCCACTCAACGAATCTAAAACAACGGGTGGTGCATTCTTATATCACCTTGAAAACAATCAAGTCGTGGTTGGTTTAATCATCGATTTAAACTACAGTAACCCGCACTTAAGTACGTTTGACGAGTTCCAACGTTTTAAGCATCACCCACTCATTTCCAAACAACTAGAAGGTGGCAAACGCGTAAGTTACGGCGCACGGGCCATCATCAAAGGTGGCTTGAACTCCCTGCCCCGCATGCATATGCCAGGCGCACTTTTAATTGGTTGTGATGCAGGCACGCTGAACTTTGCGAAGATCAAAGGTACTCACACCGCCATGAAGTCAGGCATGATTGCCGCTGAAACGCTTGCCGTTGAATTAGCTAAAGGTGATAGCCGCGCGGTTGACCCAGCTAGTTATTCGGATAATTTCAAGGCAAGTTGGGTATTTGATGAACTTGAATCATCAAAGAACTTCGGTCCGGCCATGCACAAGTTCGGTATGTTCTTAGGTGCTGGCTATAACTTTATCGATCAGAATATTTTTGGCGGCAAACTACCATTTAATATGCGTGATGAAATTCCTGACCATGCAACCATGAAGCGCGCTGACAGCTGCACGCCTATCGAGTATCCAAAACCCGACGGTAAAATCAGTTTCGATAAGCCATCATCGGTTTTTCTGTCGAACACAAATCATGAAGATAACCAGCCGGTGCATTTAACCTTGGCTGATGCCAGCATTCCTATTAAAGAAAACTTGCCAAAATTCGCAGAACCAGCACAGCGTTACTGCCCTGTTGGCGTGTATGAAGTGGTGGTTGAAAACGATATTCCACAATTTCAGATTAATTCGCAAAACTGCATTCATTGCAAAACTTGCGACATTAAAGATCCCAGCCAGAATATAACTTGGGTAACACCAGAAGGTGGCGGTGGCCCTAACTATCCAAATATGTAAGTCAACACACCAATCAACACGTGCAACCGTTCGTGTTGGTTGGCATCCCCGATTGAGTGCCGCATGAAGAAAAATTGGCGCTCGTCGCTTTATGCCTCACATTAGCTGCACTGACAGCCGTATGGCTCGCAGGCTGGTACTTAACAAAGCCAGTAGCACATGTTTTTTCAAACATGCCTGTCGGCGCTATCGCGGTCAGCTTCCCCTCCGATTCAAATTCTGAAATTAAAGGCTGGTTATTCAAAGCCGAACATGAAAAGGCGTTCGCCGTTCTCTTACACGGTGTGCGCTCAAATCGAGGACAAATGATTACCAGAGCCCAACACCTTCAACAGCTAGGAATTACGTCTCTGGCTATCGATTTTCAGGCACACGGTGAAAGTCCGGGTTCGATCATAACGCTGGGGCATTTAGAGTCATTCGATGCACAGGCAGCCGTTCGATTTATCAAAAAATCCAATAACGAAATACCCGTCGTCGTTTTTGGTGTGTCGATGGGTGGCTCCGCATTCTTACTTGCTAAACCGAGTATTGAAGTTGATGTACTCATTCTCGAATCGGTTTATCCGGATATAAAGACAGCTATCGCCAACAGATTAGGCTCACGCATTAAAGGTGGTGAATACCTTACGCCTTTACTGTCGGCGCAAATAAAACCCCGTGCAGGCATTGCTGCATCACAACTATCGCCTGTAAAAGAAGCTGGTAGAACACGTGCGGCAACGCTTGTACTGTCTGGGGAATCAGATATCAGAACGACTGTTGAGGATACAAAAAAACTATTCGACGCACTGCCCGAACCGAAAATGCTTTACCTGTTCACGGGTGCATCGCATGAAGATCTGGAACGCTTTGACCAGAAGCAGTATTGGGGTATTGTTGAAGCATTTATACAACAACACATACCCAGCATCGGGGAAGTGAAGCCATGATACTCAAAGAAAAAATTACCGGCCCGGCCGCATGGCGCGGGGCGGACTTAGCAAACGATACTAGCTGGATTCACCACCTTAGCGATTCAGCCATTGCCAGCTTAGAAGCCGCTTTGAAGGGGATAAAAGAAAAAAATCTGGCATTTCCTCATTTTTCAAAAGCCGATTTTGTCATTCCAGAACTTCAAACGGCTCTTCAACGACACGAGAAGTCATTGGAAACAGGCTTAGGTTTCCTGTTGGTTAAGGGATTACCTGTAGATCGTTATACAGAAGACGATATCAATATCATTTACTACGGCTTAGGTTTAAACCTCGGGCAGCCGGTCAAACAAAACCCAAAAGGCGATTTGCTGGGCTTGGTAATGAACGTCGGTGATTTGAGTAAGAAAGACACCCGAGTCTATGAAACCAATGCCTACCTTCCCTACCACACCGACCCATCAGACGTGGTCGGCTTATTGTGTTTGCGAAAAGCCAAAACTGGTGGACTCAGTAGTTTGGTTAGTGCGGCTGCGGTATACAACGAAATCCTGGAGAAGCACCCAGAATTTTTGGCCCTGTATTATCGTCCGATGTACTACGCCCATCTGGGAAAAAACGAACCCGGTCTTTCACCTATATTTAGCTTTAATGAAGGAAAACTGAGCTGTCGATATTTGCGGCAATACATTGAACTTGGTGCTGAAATGATGGAGCGGCCTCTGTCTCGCATTGAAGTAGAGGCGCTGGACATTTTTGATAATATTACGCACAACAGCGAATTACGACTGGATATGATGCTAGAACCGGGCGACCTTCAATTTGCGAATAACTACGCGGTCTTGCATTCACGCACCGAATTTGTAGATCATGAGCAAACCGAGCAACATCGAAAAATGTTGCGATTGTGGCTAAAGATGTCAAACGCGCGCCAGCTAGCCGTTGATTTCCCCGGGCGTAACGGTTTTGGTACTGTGGCTGGGAGTTAATCTTACATTCTATAAAGTTAACGCTATTTTGCACGATTTCACCCGAATGGCAGTTGCAAAGCGCTCGTAAGTGCATGTTAACCTATTGAAAAGTCACCGACTCGTCATCATATAGAGTGTGTGAGCATTTTCTCAGGCCGCCTTGCTATCGTTTTCATCTTTGGCGGCACAGTAATTCGTAAGAGGGTTTAAGTATGTGGACAATAATTTTAATGGCTGTTTCTTGGTGGGTTGGTCGTAACTGGGATATGGTGAAGAAAAAGTTTAACGACAAGGTTCTCCCGGTTGTTAAGAACGCTGGCAAAGCGACAAAGATCGACTGATCAGTTTTGAACATTTTGGCCCTTACGCTTTGCCGTAAAGCTTGCCAGCAAAGTAGTTTTGATCAAGGCCGCTAATGCGGCCTTTTCTTTTTTTGCTACTATGCAAACATGAAAACAATTGGCCTCATCGGCGGTATGAGTTGGGAAAGTACCGTTGTGTACTACAAACTGCTTAACAGACTCACGCGTGAACAATGCGGTGGGCTGCATTCTGCACAGCTTCTTTTATGGTCGTTCGATTTTGCGGGCATCGAAGCTTTGCAAGCCAACAACGATTGGCCAGCGGCAACACAAGAAATGATACAAGCGGCTCAGCGGCTGGAAAAAGGTGGTGCTGAGTGCATTGTTATTTGCACCAATACCATGCACAAGATGGCAGGCGATGTTGCTAATGCCGTTAACATCCCGCTTATACATATTGCCGATGCAACAGCTGCAGCCATTAACAAAACCGATGCCAAAAAGCCATTGTTGCTGGCCACTCGTTACACCATGGAACAAGATTTTTATAAGGGCCACCTCGCCTCCAATCACGGTATCGATGTGATTGTTCCCAACGACGATGATAGAACCATTGTGCACGACATAATTTATAAGGAATTGTGTGTGGG
>CALHOU010000005.1 GCA_938035945.1 uncultured Granulosicoccaceae bacterium | reverse complement strand
GGGTCGGACAATGGTTCGTTGGATGTGGATGATGAACTTTTACCGCAGCCCGTCAATGCCGCCACAATAACAATCGCCAACCCGAAGTGAAGTGGTGCCATGCCGTTATCCGCCTTTGATGTAAACAGCCTTATTTTAGCCACTCAAAACCCATTAACCGGAACCGTAATCGGTATTTTTACCCTTTGTATCGGTTACTAAATACCAAGTTTTGCTCACACCTGTGTACGTGCGTCATTTCAGCTAAGCCAATTGATAATTGCAAAAATTTATGGCGCGCGATAACCTAGTCGAGCCTGATGGAGCAAACCATCAATTAACTAGAGGTTATACCGTGAACGATAACGCTACCGGCTTCGTTGAGAAGCCACGCGTGCGTCCTGCTGACGCTCGCTTTTCCTCCGGCCCCTGTCGAAAACATCCAGGATGGTCGCTCTCTTCCCTGAACACCGACCACCTAGGCCGTAGCCACCGCGCTGCCAACCCTAAAGCACACCTAAAGTCGGCGATTGATCGCTCTGCACAATTATTGAACCTGCCTGACGACTGGAAAGTCGGCATCGTGCCCGCCTCAGACACAGGCGCTTTCGAAATGGCCATGTGGTCTCTGCTAGGGCCCAATCCGGTAGATGCGTTTGTCTGGGAAAGTTTTTCATCTGACTGGGCGAAAGATCTCGCAGCTCTTGAATTACCCGAGCTCAATGTCCACGAAGCCGATTACGTCAAGCTACCCGACTTAACAAAAGCATCGCCTGCGAACGACACGGTCTTCGTTTTCAATGGCACCACCAGTGGTGTCCGCGTGCCGGATTTGAACTGGATTAGTGATGATCGTGAAGGCTTGGTTCTGTGCGATGCCACATCCGCAGCCTATGCGATGGCAATCGATTACAACAAAGTGGATGTGCTGACATGGTCGTGGCAAAAAGTATTAGGCGGAGAAGCCGCACACGGCATGCTGGCGTTAAGTCCAAGAGCTGTTAAGCGACTTGAAACCGTACCCGTCAACCGAGCCTTACCGAAAATATTCACGCTAACGAAAAAGCAAGCCTTGATAGAAGGCATTTTCACAGGCGCCACCATAAACACACCCAGCATGCTGGCAGTGGCAGATCTGCATTCCGCGTTGGATTGGGCTGACAAAGAAGGTGGCCTACCCGCTCTGCATGCACGCTCTGAGGCTAACTTCAAAGCTATCGACGCCTGGATACAGCAAAGTAACTGGGCGCAATGGTTAGCAAGCGATGCCAACACACGCTCCAGCACGTCCATGTGCATACAAATTACGGCAGAAAAATTTCAGACCCTAAACTTGAGCGATCAGCAAGCCGCGGTTAAAACCATGGTCGGTTGGTTAGCCGAGGAAGGCGTTGCCTTTGATATTGCCAACTATCGCAGCGCACCTCCGGGCTTTCGCATTTGGGGTGGTGCGACCGTTGAGGCAACGGACGTTGCTGCATTAACCGCCTGGCTTGACTGGGCTTATAACCGATTTGAATCAACCGTACTAAACACTGAGGTGCAACATGGCTAATCCACGCGTATTAATTTCTGACTCTATGTCCTCACAAGCGGTAACTGTGTTTGAAGAGCGCGGTGTTGAAGTGGTGCAATCAGCCAAGCTATCGGTTGAAGAACTGATGGACATTATTGGTGACTTCGACGGGCTGGCTATTCGCTCGGCCACTAAAGTCACTCCCGAGTTATTAGAAAAAGCGAAACGATTAAAGGTTGTTGGTCGTGCCGGTATCGGTGTAGACAATGTTGATGTTCCAGCCTGCACCGGTGGCGGTGTGGTGGTGATGAATACCCCGTTTGGGAACGCTATAACAACGGCTGAGCATGCGATTGCGATGATGCTCTCTTTAGCTCGGCACATCCCACAGGCAAGTCAGTCGACGCATGAGGGTAAATGGGAAAAGTCTAAATACATGGGCATGGAAGTCACCGGCAAACACTTAGGGATTATTGGTGCTGGCAACATTGGCTCCATCGTTGCGCAAAAAGCACTTGGATTGGGTTTGCATGTATTGGCGTACGACCCGTTCCTGACCGAGGAGCGTGCAAACGATCTTGGAGTCACCAAGCTAGACCTTGATGACCTACTTGCCCGAAGCGATATCATTTCTTTGCATGTTCCTAAAACGCCTGACACCGCCAACATCATTAACGCAACGGCGTTAAACAAAATGAAGAAAGGCAGTTTGCTGATTAACTGTGCGCGCGGTGGCTTGGTGGATGAACTGGCGCTCAAGGTTGCGTTGGATTCAGGCCATGTACGCGGCGCAGCGCTGGATGTATTTGAAGTGGAACCTGCAAAAGAGAATGCGCTGTTCGGTATGCCTAATGTGATTTGCACGCCTCACCTGGGCGCATCAACCTCAGAAGCGCAGGAAAAAGTTGCCGTGCAAGTGGCTGAACAAATGAGTAACTACTTACTCACGGGTGCAATCACCAATGCTTTAAATGCTCCGAATTTATCGGCCGAAGAGGCGCGTCAGCTAAAACCGTATTTGTCACTTGCGGACCAACTTGGTTCCTTCGTTGGGCAACTCACCAGCGACCCTATTAAAAAAATGGTGATTACTTATTCTGGTGACGTGGCAGCTCACAACACCGACCCACTGACGACAGAAGTACTAAAGTCACTGTTAAGTCACCACAGTGCGACGGTAAATTCTGTTAACGCGCGCGAGATTGCGCGGGAACGCAATATATCTGTCACTGATGCTAAACATGATGGCAAGGACGAATACCAATGCCGAATAACCGTGGAAGTTGAAACTGAAAATAAACAGCGCGCGATTGCAGGCACTCTAATCGGTAACAAACCACGTGTGATTGACGTTAAAGGTATTTCGTTAGAATCTGAACTGGGTGAGCATATGCTTTATTTCACCAATGACGATACGCCTGGGGTTATTGGTGCAATTGGTACAGCAGCTGGTGACAAAGGAATTAATATCGCTAACTTGCATCTTGGTCGACACAGCGACAAACCCAGTGCCATCGCGTTATTAGAAGTCGATGGTGTAGTGTCGACTGAGGATTTAGAAGCCTTGCGCGCGATACCGAGCATCAATGATGTTCAGTACCTGCATTTCCCTAGCAATTAAGCACACAATTGGTATTGACTTAAAGCTGTTGGGGCGTCCCTGCCCCAGCAGTTTTTTATTGACGACGAGTGAGTCGTAATCCAGCCAGCATCAGAAATGGTAGCAGTAATAGCATTTCAAACGATAAGGCCCCACCACCGTTTCCACCAGAATAAGACGCTCTTGGTTTGTTAAATGCTGGTTGTTGTGTATCCACGCGGGTGCTTACCACCGGTTGTGAAACGCGCGAACTCTGTGCTGCCGTTTCCACCGCGCGACGTTGCTTGTTCTTACGCTCAATACCGCGAGCAGCAAACTGTTCATCACGCATGACCACCATCGATGTATGGTCAGTTACCAGACCATTGGCCACAGCTATATCGGCTATGGCATCTTTATATTCAGAATCATCACCCAGGTAGTCGATCATGTTTTGTAATTCTTGCGTTTTAGCAAAAGCCCACAGACGCTCAACCTCTGGATTTCTTTGACTAACATCCGGGAAGTCAAATTGCGTTTGATACAATTTATTTTGCCCAGACACCTTACCCGATAAAGACACGCTAGCTTGGCCAGAACCTTCGTAATGGCCGAACACCGTTAGTTGCTCACCACGGTACAAACTTGTAGTAACTTCGGGTGTTAAGTCAGACACGCGAACCCCGTTTATTTTGAGCTCGATGTCATGCAATGCCTCATGCGTTGCTTTACTGGTGAATTCCATCAGCTTACCAACGATATCATCACTGTTCGATACGCTCACCGCAAAGCCGTTAGATATTTCTGTCATCGCTTCCAGTAGTGGTCGGTTAGCACCATTACCCATCACAGCTGTAAACAATCGCACATCGTATTTTTTCATCAATTCAAGAAAGTACTTTTTCTCAGTCGTGCCAACGTTAGCTTCGCCATCGGTGACTAATAAAATTGCACTGGTTCGATCTGCATCCAACGCCTGTAAGCCCGTTTTGGTGCCCGCAAACAGGTTTGTTCCACCATTGGCATTGGTCTGTGCAAGTTTGTCGCTCCAATAACGCACCTCTTCATCGTTAATACCGACCCAACCTTTGGTTAATTCGCTCGCCGAATTATTAAATCGAATAATTCGAAAACGATCGTTGGGGCGTAGATTACCCAAGGCTCGCTGCACAGCGTCAACCAGCGTGTGATATTTGCCCTGCATAGAGCCAGACATATCAAGCACAAACACCCAGTCTCGACCTTCAGAAATTGGTGCTAAATCGTCACCGGGGGCAAGCGTTAGCATGAATGTGCCTTGCGATTCACCCGGATTTTTATGGGTCACCAGATCAACCGAGCCTGGTGTATTACTGTCTAAACGCCAATACACGACGATGTCTTTATCGAGTTGACCGGCGACACCACCATTAACTGCGGCTGTACCTGCGTTACCGATAACTGATGCGCCGGTAACAGCAACATCATCACCATTGTTACTCGTGGTAGCAGCGGTTCCTATACTCGCCCCCTGATTCAACATAGACACTTGCCATTCCTGATCATTGAGCATAACGACCGATGCATTGGGATGAGCAGGAACACGGGTACCAGTAACAGAATAAGACGAACGCAAATCGAGGTTAAATGAAAACTGTTCGTGCACTTGCGTGTCACTGGTCCAAAACGAATTTGCCGCGTCATCCGTGCCACCATCCTCTAGTGGATACACATAGCGGCCAATACCGGTATCGATATCAACGGGCTGCATGTACACCAGACGGATTCGCGTATCTTGTCCAGCGCGAATGGGTGACACTTTAATTTCAAAGTTGTAGTGCTTGTTTTTCTCAGCAATACCGGCTTCGCGTCCGGCTGCTTTTTCTTCTTGGTAGACACGTTGTGCCTGTTCTTTTTTAAGCACTTCACCAACCACAGGCTGCCCGTCTATCCACACGGTGAATTCCGAGACCGCCGCTTTGTCCGGCACTGGGAAGCGATACACGCCCTCCATGTCTTGCCCATTTGCGTTTGAGAAAACTTGATCAACCTGAGTAATGGCATAGCCATCCTCGATGACCACGTTTACAACGTGTGAGCGAATTTTTAGTGCACTTGTGCCAGCACCCGCTGGTTGGATTAAACCCGCCGCGGTTGCGGTAGCCGGTGCGGTAAATCCCGCCGCCGCAGTGAGTGCGATAGCCACCGCAGCACATGTGTTCCGTAGATATTTTTTCACCGTTGTCTCCTAACGATTGTCTTTATTGGAGGCGGCAGGTTCGTTGAAAGGCTTATTTTTATCAACTCAAATCGAATTGATTCAAATTTTTAGCATTCTAGGTACTGATATATTGGTCTTTAGGCGAGAAAATCAAGAATTCAAACGCTTGAATTGAAAGTACTTTTAGGGCAATCTACCAGCATATTCTCCCATTTATGCCTAAATTCGTAATTTATGCAGGAATCTGCAATCAATATCGCGGTGAATCTAATCACCCAGGGCGATCCAGACCTGTATGAAATTATTGGGCTGTCACTACGAGTGAGCTTGTCGTCGGTTGCGCTCTCTTTAATTTTTGGGCTCACCTTAGGCGCAGCGCTAGCAACCGGTCAGTTTCGTGGACGCGCTGTGCTCAACATTATCATCAACGCGCTTATGAGCATGCCACCAGTGGTGGTGGGCTTATTAGTGTATTTGGCTTTATCGCGTTCAGGGCCGATGGGCTGGTTGGGTTTGCTTTACACACCCACTGCAATGATTATCGCGCAAACGTTTTTGATAACCCCACTGATTACGGCCCTATCACGCCAAGTTATTGAAGACCTTTACTTAGAATATAAAGAGCAATTCGCATCGTTAAGACTCACACAATCGCAACGAATTAAAGCCTTGCTTTGGGATGCGCGTTATTCATTATCTACCGTGGCCCTTGCCGGGTTAGGCCGTGCACTTTCAGAAGTGGGTGCGGTTATTATTGTGGGTGGCAACATTGAACATTTAACGCGCGTGATGACCACCGCTATAGCATTAGAAACTTCAAAAGGCGATTTGGCGCTGGCGTTAGCACTGGGAATGATTTTATTAGGTTTGGCGCTACTGATAAATATTTTGTTATCCAGCTTAAACCTAAGTGCAAGGCGACAAGCTTATGCCTAATGTGATTGATATAAATCGTCCGGGAACGGGCAATCTGCATAAGCTATTGCCATCACAAGGGCTAGCGCTGAATCGGACCCAGCTTGATTTAACTGATGTGCACTATACAGTTGCAGGCAAACAGATTTTAAGTAAAGTCAATTTAGCGCTTCATGCAAAAGGGATAACCGCCATTATGGGTTTTAATGGCGCCGGCAAAAGCATACTGCTAAAAGTCATGCACGGTATCGTATCCCCTACGCGTGGTAGCGTGCATTGGAACAAAGAACCCACCAACGCTGAACATCGCTTACAACAGGCCATGGTGTTCCAAAAACCTGTCCTGTTAAGGCGCTCAGTAAAAGCCAATATTGATTTTGTGCTAAAGCAACGCAAGTCGTTTGCGCCTGCCACACGCAACGCACTGCTAGCGCGCGTGGGCTTAGATGAAAAGTACCACGTACCCGCCCGATTGCTATCCGGTGGCGAACAACAACGCTTGGCACTAGCGCGTGCGTTAGCCTGCAGACCAAGCATACTTTTTTTAGACGAAGCAACCGCCAGCTTAGACCCTGCATCTACAGCGATCATTGAGAACATAGTGCACGAACAGGCCGTTGCTGGAACCAAAATCATTATGGTGACGCACGACGCAGCACAAGCCGCGCGCTTGGCTGACTACATCGTCTTTATGGATGCCGGCACCATCACAGAACACAACCCCAGTCATCATTTTTTTGCCGCTCCGGATTCGCAAGCGGCTAAGGCGTATTTGGATGGACGCCTGTTTCATCACGATAGTTAGATAGCATTATGAACACCCTCACAACAAAATTAGTTTTTTGGCTTTTAATCCTAACCGCAAGCGCATCCATCGCCGCTGATAAGCAGGTTCTGGTGCAATCGACTACCTCCACAGCTAACTCCGGTTTATACAAATACTTACTACCGCAATTTGAAGCACAAACCAATATCAAAGTAAACGTGGTCGCCGTCGGCACAGGCCAAGCCATCCGCAATGCACGTAATTGCGATGCAGACGTTTTGTTGGTGCATGCAAAGCAAGCTGAGGAAGCTTTTGTGGAGGACGGCTTTGGCATAAAGCGACATGACTTAATGTACAACGACTTTGTTATGATCGGTCCCGAAAACGACCCTGCACGTATAAGCAACACCACAAACATACAAAGTGCCTTGCAGGCGATGGCGAAAGCACAAACCTTGTTTGCCTCTCGTGGTGATAACTCCGGCACGCATAAAAAAGAGCTGCAATTGTGGCACTTAGCCAAACTGGATATGAGTGCAACGGATGCTAACTGGTATCGATCTACCGGCTCAGGCATGGGCGCGACAATCAATACGGCGATTGGTCTTGGGGCCTACACACTCACTGATCGAGCAACGTGGATCAGTTTTAAAAACAAACAAGATTTTAAAATCCTGTTCGAAGGTGATTCAGCCCTGTTTAATCAATACGGTGTCATTTTAGTTAACTCAGAAAAGTGCCCAAATGTATCAAAACAAAATGCCGAGCGGTTTATAAGCTGGTTGTTATCTAACGACACACAGACAGCCATCGCCGAATTTGAGATAGACGGGCAACAGCTTTTCTATCCGAATGCAAACTAAGCAACGAGTATTGTTTAAGTGTCAGAATATTTAACCACCAGCGAAGTTGCCGATCTGCTACGTATAAAGGAGCGAAAAGTCTATGACTTAGCTTCCTCTGGCGAATTACCTTGTAACAAAGCCATTGGAAAACTGCTGTTTCCGCGTAATCAGATCGAGGCATGGCTAGCACGGCATGCAGAGCACGTTGTTGAACCACTCACAGCTCGTCCTGCTGTTTTTCTAGGCAGTCATGACCCATTGCTCGAATGGGCGCTGCGAGAATCGCGTTCGGGTCTTGCCATGTTGTTTGATGGAAGCAGCGACGGCATTGCGCGATTTAAAAATCGAGAAGGTATAGCCGCGGGCTTACACATACACGATCACAAAAGCGAATCCTGGAATACGCACGCTGTACAACAACATTGTGCGCAAAACTCCGTTGTGATGGTTGAATGGGCCTTGCGCTCGCGTGGTTTAATCGTTTCACCAAATCTACACGATACAATCTCTGGCATGAAAGACATGCTTGATGTGAGATTCGTACCTCGGCAACCCGAAGCTGGCGCGCAAGTTTTATTCACACAGTTATTGAATCAGAACAACCTAGATATAGAGCAACTAAATTTAGTGGATATTGCAAGATCGGAAACCGATATCGCTGAAGCCATTAGCTCAGGCAACGCTGATGTGGGATTTGGTTTGGAATCGGTAGCCGCATCCTACAATTTAAAGTTTGTACCGATAATAGAAGAACGTTTTGATCTGCTCATTGACCGAAAACACTATTTCGAAGAACCGCTGCAGCGCTTATGGCAATTTTGCTTATCGGACAGGTTTAATCAGCACGTAGCGTCCATCGCAGGTTACAACACCCGCAACTTAGGCAAGGTTAGATTTAACAGCCCTACGCAATCGCGTTAGCGCTGATACTTAGAATATACCCAGAAACTTTTTGCGCGCTACTGGTGCAGGTGCCGGCAGTAGGGACTGTGCAATTTCGATTTGCCGAGCCCAGAAACGATCCTTTTCATCCAAGCGACGAGCTTGATCAGCAATCAATGCGCGTTGGTCAGCCAGTTGTTTCGCCATAAGCTGATTGGTTTGCTCTAGCAACTCTTTATTCCATTCCAACTCACGAATCAATAACTCGACCGTGCCTGCCTGTTGGATGGTGTTTTCAATGCTGGATTGCGACTCACCGCTATTTGAATTCAACTCATCGGATGTCTGTGCTTGAGTGGCTTGTGTTTCGTTGCTGGTTTGAATTGGACTTGTCGCTTGCTTTACTTCGCGAATTTTCAAGCGCGCCAGCGGTTTTAAATTAGGATACACGCGGATAAGTTCTGTAACCTCAATGCCGCCATTGGTTTGGGTCAAGGCGCCGTTACTGATTTGATCATGCATGGCCTGTATGGTCACACCAGCCATACGCGAAGCATCATTTACGCTCAAAATTGCCACAGGTTCAACTCTCCATCGATAGCACAGCACGAGAACTACGCTCGCGCCTTACAAGACAAGCTCTTGACACTCATAAGCATAGCCGCAAATTGGCAAACGTCCAGTCATGGTTTTCTCACACGCCACAAGGTAAGCGAGACGATTGGCACTGCGGATATCACAAATTATGGAGTGCGGGCGTCCAGATTATGTAAAAATAGCGGCCAATGCCACGGTATCGGCGCAGCCCTTATTGCAACGATTAATGGTCGCTGCACAGGGTCGAGACGAGCATCTATGTCTGCGCTGCTGATTGCGCCCGAATTGTGTCGGCTGACACGTTACAAAAATATATAAAGAATCGCACAATTCCCATGCTTGAAATCGTTGGTTTAATAGCGCCCTTATTCGGGATTATCGTATTGGGGTATATCAGCGGGCGACTACGCAAGCTTCCTGTGGAAGGTTTGGCCTGGCTAAACTTCTTTGTGGTTTATATATCGCTACCGGCATTGTTTTTTCTTTTGTTAGCGCGAACGCCAATAGAAGAGTTCTTCCATGCTAGCTTTTTGTCCAGAACCACCTTAGCTACGTTTGCAATTTTTACACTTTGCTTTTTAATTGCAAGGGTGATCCGAAAAGCCACAACAAAAGAATCCACCATCCAGGGTTTTGCTGGCGCTTACGGAAACATTGGGTACCTGGGCCCACCGATCGCCATCGCCGCATTTGGCCCAGAAGCGGCTGTACCGGTAGCACTGATTTTTTGCCTGGATAACACCCTGCACTTCATTCTTGCTCCGACGCTAATGGCTGTGGGTGAGAAAAACAAAACCAGCAAAGTAAAACTGTTTTTTCATGCATTGAAGAATATTGCTTTACACCCGTTTATTCTGGCAACGGTGGCTGGAATGCTTGGCGCCTGGTTTCAATACCATCCGCCGCAACCCATCGCAACCACCTTAACTATGTTGGCCGCGGCCGCCGCGCCGTGCGCACTGTTTGCTATGGGTGTGACCGCCGCTATGCGGCCACTAAAAAGAGTGCCGGCTGAGCTTAGTTATTTGGTGCCAATAAAGTTAATCGTACATCCAGCGTTGATGTACTTGCTCGCTTCAAGCGTGCCTGATGTGCCCGATCTTTGGGTTTTCTCTGCAGTACTTCTGGCCGCACTACCATCTGCAACTAATGTGTTTGTGCTGGCACAACAATACGAAGTGTGGGTAGAACGAGCATTGAGTTCTGTGATTATTTCTACGGTGCTATCAACCGTCACCGTTACCTTGGTTATTTATTTCGCCAAGAGTACCGGCCTATAATCAACGAATAAGCCTACCCAATGACTGAAAAACTGGAGTTCTCATTTATTTTACGGTTACGCGAATAGGCATCAAGTGACAAGGTATATTGCGTGTTTTCCAGTACTAGCTTAACTGGATCTTCGTCATGATTCTGCCCTGCCGCTTCTGCTTGCACCAACGCCGCCATTAACTTTCCAGCCACAGGTGCATTTTTATATTGATTGCCGCTGGTACCGCAGGCCATATAAAAACCAGGTAAATCGCTTTTATCGTAAATCGGCATCCAGTCTTCTGTGACATCATAAAGTGCGACCACACCTTTGGCAGTATCAGGTACGCCTAAATCCGGAATACGTTGGGCCAAGCGCATAACCAGAGTTTTCCACTGCGCTGAAAATTCAGGGTTGTAGGTATCGGGGTCATCTACCCATTCACGCTCATCACATTCAGGGTCTTCAGAGCCAATAAGAAACCCCTTACCGTTGGCACTGGATGGACGGGTATACACTTGCACATCGCTATCGGAGGTAACAATGCGATTAACAGTGTCGAAAGCCGCTGGCGCATCAACATGGGCTACCTCATGACGCAGTGCACGAGTACTCATTTGCATGTTGTCACTGACACCTGCCATCTTATTAATAACCGATGAGTGCGGTCCGGCAACGTTAATCACAACTGGCGCATTAACCACGGTACCGTCAGAAAGCTCTACGCCCGAAACACGCCCATGTGCAGACAATATTTTGCTGACCTGTGTATTGAATTTAAATTGCGCACCATGCGCCTGCGCAGCAGTTTGCACATTGGCCGCCGATTGCATTGGGTCGTTAACATAGCCACCACATGGAAAAAACACCGCGCCGTCTAAATCACCACCGGTAGGCAATCCAAACTCACTATCATCAATGGTTTTTGCTGGAAAGAACTTTCGCTTGTCGACACCGGGCAAATAGGATTGCATATCGGCAGCGCTAACATGCTCGTATGGACAACCAAGTTCATCCATCACAGCACAGACCTTTTTTAAATGATGATTTAGATCCGTTTTAGCGACCAGACAACCCGTGTTGTGGTATTGAATTAAATCGGACTCGGCTACCTTGTGGCCTAAGTACCCGCTCCAATCCTTCCAATGGTGCCAACCCTCATAAGCCAGGGCACATGAATCGTTAGTTGAGTAATAGGTGCGAATAATCGCGCACGAACCCGAGGTTGAACCGTAGCCCGCTTGAGGCAACTTATCAATCGAAAGCGTTTTATAGCCCAGCTTGGCCAATTCATAGGCTGTGCAAGCGCCAATAACACCGGCACCAATGATGATTGCATCGACTTTGTCACTCATTACCAAGCTATGTTTTCCCGTTAAATTGGTTTAGTTGATACAAAAAAATTGCATCACTACATGGTTGCGCCAATCTGCCAAGGGACAAACTCATTGTCTCCCAAGCCATGTTGCTCGCTTAATGTTTTTTCACCCGATGCAACACTGATTAATTTATCGTAAATTTGCTGACCGACTTTGGCCACGGAATCACCATCGCTGACGATAGTACCCGCGTTTATATCCATATCGTCTTCGAGTTGCTCATACATATCCGTGTTAGTCGCAATCTTTAAACTCGGAGACGGCTTACAGCCAAAAGTTGAACCGCGTCCGGTGGTAAACGACACTAGATTGCAACCACCTGCGACTTGCCCGGTGACCGAAGCTGGGTCGTAGCCAGGTGAATCCATAAACACGAACCCCGATCGGTCGACGGTCTGCGCATATTTGTAAACACCTGCTAGTGGACTGGTACCGCCTTTCGCCACCGCACCTAATGACTTTTCTAAAATCGTGGTTAAGCCGCCAAGCTTATTGCCCGGTGAGGGGTTGTTATCGAGCGACCCGTTATTACGCGCAACATAATCTTGCCACCAATCAATGCGCTCCATTAAATGCTCAGCCACCGATTTATCAACGGCACGCCGTGTGAGCAAATGCTCCGCACCATAGATCTCAGGTGTTTCAGCCAGTACCGCAGTTCCACCTTGTGCCACCAGAAGATCGGAGGCAAACCCAAGCGCAGGGTTTGCAGTAATGCCAGACCATGCATCAGAGCCACCACACTGCAAAGCCAACATAAGCGATGACACCGGACATGTTTGCCGAGAGATTTTGTTGACCTCTGGTAGCATACTCATTAAATGCTTGTGCCCTTGCTCTACGGTTTTCTTATGCCCGCCTGAAGTTTGGATATTCATCGTGCACAGCAACGGCCCTCGAGATAATGATTGCTCTGATAAGGTTGATTGGATTTGGCTCGCCTCACAACCTAAACCCACAAACAAAACGCCACCAATATTTGGATGAGTTGCATAACCGGCTAACACCCGTTGCAGGTTATCCCAACCTTCGCCTTGTGTGGCCATACCGCAGCCCGTACCGTGGGTGAATGCGGCGATGCCATCGACATTGGGATACTGCGCCAGTATGTCCGGCCCTATTGAATTAACAATATGATGCACAGCCGTGGCCGAACAATTCACGCTACTTAGTACGGCAATATAATTTCGGGTACCGGTACGACCATCGCCGCGTTGATAACCCTGAAAAACATCCGTTGGCTTGAGCGTGATTTCAGGAATGTCGCTACAAAATTCATGCGCAGCATCGTTGTTTTGAAAATCAAGATTATGCGTATGAATATGTTCGCCCGCGGCAATATCATTTCGTGCTATGCCGATGGTTTGCGCATACTTTAAAACCCTACCACCAGCAGGAATTGCAGCCAAAGCAAGCTTATGGCCTTTCGGTATAGCTTGTGCAACACTAATATTATTTATCTCTTCTGAGACTTTTAACATCCTCAGTGCTACACCCACGTTATCTTGTTCAGATAGACGCAATACGGGGTTTCGTACCGCATCGTCGTTCATCCAAACGATAGGGGTTACGTCATCACTCATGCTTTGTCCAACGCTTGCCAATGGCGCATCAGGGCCGGAATAGTATCGTCGCCCTTACCGGCTTCGACCACTTTTTTCAGCATACCTTCTGCTTGCTCTGGCAAGTTACCGGACGCACCGTAGGCTTTAGCCATACTATTAAAGTAGCCGATGTCTTTATAACCATTTGCCAGCGAGAATTGCAGTTTGGTTTCGTCCCCCGTTAGCGGACCTTGCATAACCCAATCAAAGAAATCACTGCGATTCGGCCCGGCCGCCATCACATCATAAAGTAGTTGTAAATCAACCCCCGATTTTTGTGCGGTGTTAACCGCCTCGGCCATTAAACAAGCAACCGACATTGAGAAACCATTATTGATCAGCTTAAGTTTATGCCCAACACCGAGCTCACCAACGTGAAATAGATTTTCTGACATGGTTTCCAGCAATGGCGTTGCCTGAGCAAAGTGTTCTTTGCTACCACCGGCCATCATGTTTAAGGTGCCAGCTTCTGCAGCTTCTGCTGAGCGCCCGAGAGGTACATCCAACATACTGCAATCACGCTTCGCTAGTTCTGCGCCAATCTTCAATGTTGATTCGGGTTCTGATGTGCCGCAGTCAATAAGCATAAACGGGTGTTGCATACCACTGAGTAAACCGTTGTCGCCATACACAATATCTTCAACAACACCGGATGTGGTGACACACAAGATGACCACATCGACTTGCGCAACCATTTCTGCCGGGCTCGACACCTCAGTTGCGCCCATTCCGAGTAAGCGTTCAACCGGTTCTCGTCGCTTATTACCCATCACTACCAATGGATAGCCGCTTTTAGCGACATTGGCGGCCATGCCAACGCCCATAGAGCCCAATCCAATAAAACCTACACGTGCCTTCTCGTTAGCCAAACTGTGTCTCCAAATAAAATTTATGTTTGCGTAATTTAAATACGGTTTTTAATGACTGTCGCGCGGTACAGGCGCACCGCTTCCGCCTTGTAGAAAATCAAGATCAGCACCTTTGTCTGCCTGCATGACGGTTTGTTGATATAGCTTCACATACCCGCGATCAGATTGAGGGTGTACTGGTTTCCATGCTTCGCGACGTATCGACAGCTCTTCTTCTGCAACGTTTAGATTCAATAAACGATTTTCCACATCCAGGGTTATCTCATCACCTGATTGCACCAATGCGAGCGGACCACCGATAGCAGCCTCTGGCGCTGCATGTAAAACCACAGTGCCGTATGCCGTTCCACTCATGCGTGCATCGGATATGCGTACCATGTCGGTCACACCTTGCTTTAATAACTTCGCAGGTAAGGCCATATTCCCTACTTCAGCCATACCCGGATACCCGCGCGGACCACAATTTTTGAGCACCATGATGCTACTGGCATCAATCTCCAAATCATCCTGGTCGATGCGTGCTTTGTAGTCTTCTATGTCTTCAAACACCACTGCGCGTCCAGTGTGTTGTAGCAATTCAGGTGACGCGGCCGACGGTTTTAGAATTGCGCCATCAGGTGCCAGATTGCCACGTAATACCACAAGTCCACCCTGTTCTTTAAACGGTTGGCTGTGTTCATACACAACATCTTTTTCGTAAATGTGTGCATCAGCAACGTTATCCCACTGCGTTTTACCGTTCACCGTCATCGCATCTTTATGCAAGAAACCCGCTTCGCCCAATTGCTTTAACACCACAGGTAACCCACCGGCATAGTAAAAGTCTTCCATCAGGTAGTCACCCGATGGCATCAGGTTTACTAAACAAGGCACATCACGGCCAACCTCATCCCAATCATCCAAAGTATGATCAACCCCAACTCGACCCGCTATTGCAAGTAAATGAATCACTGCATTGGTAGAACCACCGATCGCACCGTTGGCTCGAATGGCATTTTCAAACGCTTGCTTGGTCAAGATGTCGGATGGCTTTAGATCTTCAGCAACCATTTCTACAATGCGCCTGCCGGCCATGTGTGCGAGCACTTGCCGACGAGAATCGGCTGCAGGGATTGCCGCATTACCCGGCATACCCATCCCCAAAGCTTCAACCATGCAGGCCATCGTAGAGGCCGTACCCATCGTCATGCAGTGGCCGACCGATCGCGACATACACGATTCTGATTCCATAAATTCTTCTTTGCTAAGTTCGCCGGCTTTAACCATGGCGTCGAACTTCCATACATGCGTACCCGAGCCAATTCGCTCACCGCGAAAACGGCCGTTCAACATCGGTCCGCCAGATACTACCAGTGTCGGCAAATCACAACTTGCAGCCCCCATCAGCAACGACGGCGTTGTCTTGTCGCAGCCAACCAGTAACACAACTGCATCCAGTGGGTTTGCACGAATACTCTCTTCTACGTCCATGCTGGCTAAGTTTCGGAACAACATAGCGGTTGGACGCATCAACGTTTCACCCAGTGAAGTCACCGGAAACTCGACCGGAAACCCACCCATTTCGTACACACCACGCTTAACTTTCTCCGCGATGCCACGCAAATGTGCATTGCAGGGCGTAAGTTCAGACCACGTATTACAAATACCAATAACGGGCCGGCCGTCAAACAAGTGATGCGGCAAGCCTTGGTTTTTCATCCAACTACGGTAAGCAAATCCATCTTTGTCTTGCCGGCCAAACCATTGCGTACTACGAAGTTTTTTAGTCATGCACTTTATAAACTCTTAAGAATTAAGGTTATGCCTCAGCAACCACGGTTTGCGATATTTCGCCAAGACCTTCAATACCTAAAGACATCGTTTGACCAACACTTAAAAAACGTGGTGGCTTAAAGCCAAGTCCAACCCCAGGTGGCGTGCCCGTAGGTATCAAATCACCTGCACGCAGCGTTAAATGGTGGCTTAGATAACTGACGATGTAAGGCACACTGAAAATCATGGTTTTCGTGTTACCGGATTGAACACGTTCGCCATCAACATCCAGCCACAGGTCTAAGGCTTGTGTATCGGCGATTTCGTCTTTAGTTGTCAGCACAGGACCGAACGGGCAAAACGTATCTCGGCTCTTACCCTTGACCCACTGCCCAGTGCCTTCGAGTTGCCATGCACGTTCGGAGATATCGTTTACCACACAAAATCCTGCAACGTAGTCCATTGCATTTTCGAGCGATACCTTGCGCGCGGTTTTAGCCATGACAATTCCAAGCTCGACTTCCCAATCAAGCTTTTCTGAACCGTCGGGCATAATCACCTCATCGTTAGGTGCGCTCAGCGATGTGTCTGACTTCATAAACACTACCGGCTCCTCTGGCACAGGCATGCCAGATTCGGCGGCGTGATCCGAATAATTCAATCCAATGCAGACCACTTTGCGTACATTGGATATTGGCTGATCAAGCCTGACGGCTGGGTCAACCTCGGGACAACTGCTAAGATCAATCTGACGAAGCATATTTAGGGAACTATCGTCCAGTTGCTCATATCCAATATCCGGCACGTGAGCGGACAAATCTCTGATAACGCCGGCAGAATCCAGCGCACCGGGCTTAGTCGCGCCGACAGGGCCAAAACGCAATAACTTCATGGGATATTTCCTGACTGTATAAATGTTTCTATGAGAACCCGTTACGATACACAAGCACCGCAATTCAAACAAGAAAACAGCTCAATAATGCGCATATTCTCAGGGGACATCGACTAATGCGTTGGATGCTCAGAGCCATTGGATTCATCGTGCTCTTTTACTTTCTGCCTGCCGGCTGCATGTTTGCTCAACACAAAGTGACCAACGGGCACCAATCCTGGTGGGAGCTGCGCCGGGACAGTAGCGAACAGGCCCCATCCGCTCAAGATAGCGATGAAGCGATTATTCAAGTCTATGCAGCCCGCGCTGCGCGCTGGAAGGGCTCATTCGGTGTACACACGTGGATAGCTACCAAGCGCACATCTGAATCCCGCTACACACGCATGGAAGTCATAGGCTACTCCGTTTTCTGGGGCCACGATGCGGTTCGTGTTCGCAGTGGCTTGCCTGATGGCTACTGGTTTGGCAATCGACCCACGCTGCTGCGCGAAATCCGGGGTGGAGAAAAAGTAGATGACATGATCGATCGCCTATATACCGCGGCTGATAAGTATCCATACAACCATAGCTATCACGTTTGGCCTGGTCCCAACAGCAACACTTTTACCGCATTCATGGCGCGTGCGGTGCCGGAACTGCGCCTTGAACTCCCGTCCACAGCCATTGGTAAGGACTATCAACCTTGGCATAAAAGTTTGAGCAAATCTCCCTCTGGTACCGGCGCTCAACTCTCTTTAAAAGGTTACGCCGGTGTGCTGGTTGGTTTGGAAGAAGGCATCGAACTTAATCTATTCGGGTTAACAGCCGGCATTGACGCGTGGCCACCTGCATTAAAACTGCCGGCGGTTGGACGCATTGGCTTTTCTGATCTCAAACGATTTAACGAAGCTGACTTCTAAGGCACCCGTGGCTACTAGTAAACTTTGACTAGTAGTTTTTGACGTACCGTCATTTTTCGACATACTGCTTGTCATTTTCTGACGGGTCGTCTAATATTCGCTAATGACCTTGTCACGCAAACAACGCGAAATCGCCAAGCGCCACGCCTTGTTCTTGGAAATTGCCGAGAATATTCTGGCCGAAGAAGGCTTCCACATGCTGTCTATGGAGCGAATCGCGGAGGTTGCTGAATACTCAAAAGGCACGGTCTATCAACACTTCACTTGCAAAGAAGAAATCCTGATTCAGCTTTGCATCCATTGTATGACCACGCTCAACGGCCTGTTCGAGCGCGCTGCACATTTTGATTGCAACCATCGCGACCGCGTTATCGCTATCTTTTACGCTCATCAACTTTGGGCCATGACGGGTAATAATCAAACCGACATGATGATGCACTTATCTATGGATGGTGTGCGTGAAAAAGTGACCGAAAAAAGCCTGCAGCAACATGATCAGCTAGAACAAAACTTGGTTGGCTTAGTCAATAAAATCGTACTCGATGCCATTAATGATGGCGAGTTGAAAAAACATAAACATATTCAAGCACCCGAAATTGTTTTTGGTTTCTGGTCGCTCAGCTCTGGTGGGCAAATGCTGCAGGTTTGCGAGCTACCATTAGAAGAATTCGGCATCTCCGATGCCAACATGGCATTAGTAAGGTCTCTTGTGCTTATGCTTGATGGGTTGGATTGGCAACCACTGCACAACGAATCTCATTTCAAGAAACTACTCAAACGATTTAACACCGAATTGTTTGCTGAAGAATACGCAATAGCGTGTGAATCCATGAATAAGAAAAGCACGTAGTAGTTTCAACGACAATTCAGCGCGACCAACAGGATTGTTGATACAGAATTATTTAATAGGGTTGAGGGAAGCATCATGATAGAAAGCTACGCAAAAACGATATTAAAATTCCGCTGGATCGTCATTCTACTTACCGTGTTAGTCACGCTTGGCTTGGCCAGTGGTGGGCGCTTTTTAGTGTTTACCAACGACTACCGCGTTTTCTTTGGCCCAGACAACCCACAACTGCTGGCATTCGACAAACTACAAGAGACCTATACCAAGAGCGATAATGTTTTTATTATGCTCGAGCCAAAAAGCGGCACGGTATTCGACAAAGCCACCATGGCCGCGGTCGTTGATGCCACAGACCGCGCCTGGCAGGTACCTTATTCCATCAGAGTAGACTCGATCAGTAACTTTCAGCACACGCGCGCCGAAGACGACGACATGTTCGTTGAAGAATTAATCGAAGAACCCGAGTATTTAGAAGCAGGCGACATTGAAAGAATTAAGGCAATCGCTTTAGATCAACCACAGCTGGTTAACCGGCTATTGTCAAAAACAGCTGAAGTGACCGGTATCAACGTAACCGTTGAACTCCCCGCACCGCTAACCGCTGAAGCTCAACTATTAACCCCAGAGGAGCGTGCTGAGATTGACCCCAACGTCGCGCTAGCCGTGGCCATGGAATACACCCGCGAGATGGTGGCGGGTTTAGAAGCAGACTATCCAGACATCAAATTTCAAACCACTGGCATCGTTGCCATGAACCAGGCCTTCCCTGAAGCGATTACCGCCGATGCAAAATCTTTGCTGCCGATGGCTTTTCTGGTTGTCATTGTCGGTGTGCTTTT
The DNA here is from genome assembly GCA_938035945.1 of uncultured Granulosicoccaceae bacterium. Taxonomy (GTDB): domain Bacteria; phylum Pseudomonadota; class Gammaproteobacteria; order Granulosicoccales; family Granulosicoccaceae; genus Granulosicoccus. The sequence goes on along the minus strand of CALHOU010000005.1, from coordinate 6,967 downwards.
GTTTCTACGAAACCTGTGGGCCATGGTAGGAACAGTCATCGTTGTGATGTTTTCTATTCTGCTCGCAATGGGAACAGCAGGCTGGATTGGTATATTACTAACACCACCTGCTGCCTCAGCGCCGACGGTTATACTAACCTTGGCCGTAGCTGATTGCGTTCACTTTCTGGTGACAATGTTGCAGAACATGCGTAATAAAATGGATAAAAACAACGCCATTATTGAAAGCTTGCGTGTGAACTTCACTCCAATTTTTCTAACTTCCGTGACCACCGCAATCGGCTTCCTGAGCATGAACTTCAGTGATTCGCCACCCTTTCATGACTTAGGCAACATCGTTGCACTTGGCGTTGGCTATGCATTCATTCTGGCCGTGTTCTTTCTGCCTGCGCTTATGTCGGTACTACCGGTAAAAGCAACTGCCAGACAAAGCAGCAAAAGCACTTATATGGAAAGGTTCGCAAACTTTGTCATCGCCAAGCAAAAGCTACTACTTTGGGGTATGGCCGCCGTTATGATTGGTTTTTCGGTGCTCGTACCTAAAAACGAACTCAATGATGTGTTCGTGAACTACTTTGATAGAACCGTACCATTTCGCGTGGCAACCGATGATGTCACGGACAAACTTTCCGGGCTTTACATCATGGAATTCGACTTGGATTCAGGCGAAGAAGGTGGTGTTGGCAAGCCTGAATTTTTGCGCGATGTAGAAAAATTTGAACGCTACGTTGAAACACTTGAAGGTGTACAACACGTCAGTTCAATTACCGAAACCATGCGACGATTAAATCGCAGCATGCACGGTGACGATGATAGTTACTACAAACTGCCTGAAGAGCGAGAACTATCAGCACAGTATTTGTTGTTCTATGAAATGTCACTGCCTACGGGCCTTGATCTGAACAACCAGATCAACCAGGATAAATCCAAAACGCGCCTGTCTGTAACGATGGAAACACGTTCCACCCAGCAAATTCTTGAATTTGAAGCGCAGACTCTGGCATGGATGGAAGAGAATACGCCGGCTATTGCCACTTTAACAACCGGTGCGACTAGCATGTTCACTCACATCAGTATGCGTAACATTATTAGCATGCTTGGTGGTACTGCCATTGCGTTAGTTCTTATCAGCTTGATACTGCTGTTCGCCTTACGTTCGGTTAAATTTGGTTTAATTAGCTTAATTCCGAATATCGTACCTGCCCTGATGGGGTTTGGTGTATGGGCTTTGTTGGTTGGCGAGGTCAGTCTTGCTGTATCGGTGGTGGTTGCCATGACCTTAGGCATTGTGGTCGACGACACCATTCACTACTTGAGCAAATACCTGCGTGCACGACGCGAGCGCGGCATGTCACCCGAAGAAGCGGTTCGCTATGCATTTAACACTGTCGGCGTTGCTCTAGTGGTCACCACCGTGGTGCTGGCCTGTGGTTTTATGGTACTGGCACAGTCGAATTTTCTACTCAATAGTCAAATGGGCTTGATGACGGCCATCACCATCGTTATTGCATTAATTGTTGACTTTACTTTCCTACCCGCCTTTTTAATGTTGGTAGATAAAGACAAGTCAAAAACGACTGACGAAGGTACCGACGAGTTAGCTGCCGCCGGACAACCTGCATAAACTGAATTTAAAACTTAAGGAACTAGATATGAACAAACTATATGCGGCACCTATAGCCATTGCTTTACTAGCGACGCCGTTCAGTTCAGCACTTGCACAAACAGCCGAGGAGCGCGGGCTTGAAATTGCCATTGAAGCAAATGCGGTAAACGATGGCTTCAAAGATTCAACCTCTTCAATGAAAATGACTTTGATTAATCGTTCAGGCAAAAAAAGCGTTCGGCGCATGCGCGCTAAAACACTTGAAGTGACCGGCGATGGCGACAAAAGCATGACCATCTTTGATGAGCCTGCGGATGTAAAAGGCACAGCGAGCTTAACCTACTCTCACTCCACCAAGGCCGATGAGCAATGGTTATTCCTGCCAGCACTAAAACGCGTAAAACGCATTTCCTCTAAAAACAAAACTGGCGCTTTTATGGGTAGCGAATTTGCCTTTGAGGACATCAGTTCGCAAGAAGTAGAAAAATACACATACAAGTATTTGGGTGATGAGGAAATCGATGGGATTGCGGTATATAAGGTTGAAGCCTACCCTGCCTATAAATACTCAGGCTACACGCGGCTTATCAATTACATTGACCAAGATCGAAAAGTACCGTTAAAAACAGAATTCTTCGACCGTAAAGATAAATTGCTAAAAACGCTAAGCTTCAGTGACTACGTTCATCACGACGGCGAGCACTGGCGTGCCGGTCGAATGGAGATGATTAACGCACAAACGGGTAAAAGCACCATACTCGAGTTTTCCGACTACGCGTTTGCTACAGGTCTTGGCGATAAAGACTTCAGCAGTAATGCCTTGAAAAAATTACGATGAACCAATTCGGTATGAATTTATTCATAAAAAGCATCATTGTAACCTCCTCGGTATTGGCAGCTTCAGCTGCCAACGCCGAGTGGGCAAAGCGCGGCGATATAAAATTTCAACAGCAATTTTTTACCGATAACGCTCTACACACGGCAACTCAATCAGCCAATTCTTCTATTGCTGGAAACGCTGAATTTAATAAGGCTATCGGTGAAAACGGAAACTTCACCATCAGTCCTTTCTTTCGGCTCGATCAGCACGACGACGAACGAACACATGTCGACCTAAGAGAATTTATCTATCGCCACAGTGGTGACACTTGGGAAGTCAGTGCAGGTCTGGGCAAAGTATTTTGGGGTGTTGCCGAGTCAAATAACATTGTCGACATCATCAATCAAAAAGATGCAGTTGAAGGGATAAACCCAGAGCACAAATTGGGACAACCCATGATTAACTTATTACTACTGCGAGACTGGGGTGAAGTAAGTTTGTTTGTATTGCCAGGCTTTCGCGAACGAACTTTCGTCGGCAAAGATGGCAGGCCACGCGCTCTACTCCCTGTCCAAAGTGATGATCCATTGTATGAGTCGGGTAACAAACAAAGCCATGTTGATCTTGCCGCCAGAGTGAGTGGTGCTATAGATGAGTGGGATTTGGGTGCTCACATTTTCCATGGTACCGCTCGAGAACCACAACTACTATTTCCAAGCCTAACTCCTTTCTACTATCAAATGACTCAAGTTGGGTTTGATGTACAGGGTACTTTGGAGAGCTGGTTGATCAAAACTGAATCTGTGTTTAAAACCGGGGAAAATATAAAAGACCATATTCAATTGGTCACAGGCTTTGAATACAGTTTTTACAGTGTAGCCGACTCGTCGGTAGACATCGGTGTGGTTGCAGAATACTTACACGATAGCCGGGGCAAACAAGCTGATACTGTTTTTCAAAACGATATTTTGTTTGGGTTACGATTCGCATTAAACGACGAACAATCCACCGATGCTCTGATCGGTGTCATTACCGATGCTGATGGTGGTGGGCATGTGTTTAGCGCAGAGGCTAGCCGGCGTATTGGTGACAAATTCAAATTTACCTTAGAAGCGCTTGTGTGGAGCAACGGTGAAAAAGATCCATTATTAAGTCAATTTCAGCAAGAAGATTACGTACAATTCGAGCTTGGTTATTTCTTCTAAGCATACAAGCGGATATCAAGCACTGTGGCGCAGCAAAAATACTACGTAGTTTGGCAAGGTAAACAAACGGGCATATTCACCGACTGGGCTACCTGCAGTATGCAAGTCACAGGCGTTGCTGGCGCCAAATATAAATCGTATCTGTCGCGCGCTGAAGCTGAAGCGGCCTTCAACAATGGGCCTGCCGCTGTGGCCAAGAAAACAAGCGGCAAACCAGCGGCTAAAAAGCCTGCAAAAAATACCAACAACCCCAACTATGTGAAAACCTACAATGCTGAAGAAATAGCAGAGTTACCTGGGGACACGTTTATCTACACCGATGGCGGTTGCGAACCAAATCCAGGTGAAGCCGGTTCGGGTATGGCCATCTATCGGGATGGAAAAATAGATGAGTTGTGGTTTGGTCTTTATAACCCCAATGGCACCAACAACACGGCCGAACTAAACGCATTACATCAAGCCCTACTCATTGCCAGGGATGAGATTGAGCGAGGTCGCAAAGTCACTATTTTGTGCGATTCAAAGTATTCGATTCAGTGCGTGACGCAATGGGCAGTAAATTGGGAAAAAAAAGGCTGGACCAAGAACGGTGGTGAAATAAAGAATCTTGAAATCATCAAAGAAATGTTTGCGCTACATCAGTCAATCAAAGATAAAGTTGCTGTACTGCACGTAAATGGGCATGTGGGTGTGGAGGGTAATGAGCTGGCCGATCGCATGTCGATCTTCGCAATGGAGCAACACACCACAGACTTTTGCCTGTATCCAGAAGCTATTGATATAGACGCAATTCTTGCTCTACGACCCGGCTAATTCTTTATGATTTTAGTGATGCTCTGTATGTTGGTTTGACTGCTCCAACTCGGCCACTGTTTTTTGCAAGCTTAGCAATTCACCATGCACTTCCATGAGCTGTTGGCGTACATCGTTAAAGTACCCTTGCATAAAACGCCCTACTTCGGCAAAGACCTGTTCCTTCTCCACATCACTGAGTGAATCTAGCTGACTTAGATCAATTTGCGATTGTGTGGGCGTAGGCGGTCCAGGAAATTTTCTCGCTGTTTCGCGAGCCATTTGTGACCAACGTTTAGCCACGACAGCATCCGGGTGTTGCGCAATTATTTCAGTAATCCATTTCTCTAGTAGTCGAGCTTGCGAATCACTACTGGTTCCCAAATGATGGATATCACCCATATAACTTACGCCGTTTGGTTAGTGGATATGACTAAATACAGTTTAGCTGTGCTTGTTAATGAACCATCTGGCGCTGTTCACAAAGTTCCACCTTTCCAACGCAGTTTAAGTTCCAAAATGCCATGGTTTTAACAATTGTGCAGGCCACAACTGGTTAAAGTTACCTATACAAATTAAGTAGCTGTTTTTTTGGCAGTACTTTTAATTGCATCAATTAGCACTGCCCGCAGTTAGGCATGAGTCTAAATTTTGACGCGCAGGACGCCGCAGCCACGTTTCCAAACTTATAATACTATTAGTGACTATGCGAACAAGTATCGGTTCAAGCGCACGGATAAAACAACCTAAACGCATCGCGGCCTGCGCGATGTTGATCGGCAAGGTTTTATTGCTCAGCGCATGCGGAGGTACGGGTTCTGATTCCAACCCGGTCGCACAGACCAACTCAGCCGAGCAAGTGGCTGATATGGAGCCAACAACGCAAAACCCGCAAACACCCATTACCGATGGCAGTTTGCAACATGCGACTGGCAACCCAACATCTCCCGACACAACCCCAACACCTGCGCCCACCACGCCTGACGAGCTAGCAACTCCAACACAGCCCGATACAAGCCCAGACCCAGTTCGCAACAACGAAGTAATTAACTTATCACCACTGCCACAACCTTCATTGAGTCCTGCACCAGCTACGGCAGACGAACCCATTCCGGTATCGGGCCCTGTTAGCACGGTAACGGAATATTTTTTAGTTCGAGACTCAGGCGACAAACTACCTGAAGACACAACTGGCGAACTTACAGAAGAGGACTATGCGCAGGGTGCCCTGGAGCCTGTGATTATAAATCCAACCGGTGTCGACACTACTCAAAATAGAGCACCGTATTTTGAAAACCTGAGTAATCAAACAGTATATGCAGGTGAAACATTAGAAGTACTGCTAAAGGCTGTTGACCCTGATGGAAAGCTACCTGGTATGTTTCCGGAATTTCTATTTCCAGGCGCACAGTACATAGATAATTTAAACGGCACAAAAACATTGCACTGGACGCCACTTCAACCAGACGTTGGCATTCGCGAGTTCACCATCACAGCGGTTGACCCAGATGTGCCGCAATATCGAGTCCAACACACGATACGAATTAGAGTGCTACTACCTGCCGATCAATCGGGCATTGAAAACCTGGCACCTCAAGTAAATGCGGTTAGAGACCAAACTGTGCAGGTGAACGACCCTGTCGTGGTGGAACTTCGAGGTACCGACCCTAACGGCACCATTCCGACACTTGAAGTGTTAAACCTACCAATGGGTGCAACGTTTATTCCTCACCATACTGAGCCGGATATTCGCGTGCTGCGCTTTGTGCCGCAAACAACCGGCATGATTAGCCTGAACGTAATAGCGAAGGATGCTGTTGACCCAACCATTACAGATGAAACCATAGTCAACATTGATGTACGCCCTGCTGCAGACTTTGTTCGCGAAGGTAGCTCACTACTTTCGCTGGCCACAGCGCGCGACTTTCGATTGGGTTATGCATCAAGAAAAGATTTTTACTACATGCCCGATGGTGCGTTATACGCACGAACCGCCGCTCAGGAATTTAATGCTGTCACGCCTGAAAACTCAATGAAATGGAGTTTCATTAACCCTGTATCAGGTCGTTTCCGTTGGGCTGCGGCTGATAATCTTGTCAGCTTTGCACGAGTTAAGGGAATGGAGATTCATGGCCACACGTTGGTCTGGCATCGACAACTTCCAAACTGGATTAAATTCTCCGAACCGGAAAACCGCGAAGTGTATATGCGTGAGTTTATCGATCGAATGTTAAAACGCTATGCCAGTCGAGTGCCGGTTTGGGATGTGGTGAACGAAGCATTTGAAGATGATGGAAGCTATCGGAACAGCGTCTGGTATGAAGCTATGGAAACCCGATACATCGAGATTGCGTTTCGACAGGCACGAGAATCTGCACCGAATGCGCGCCTACTCTACAACGATTACGATGTGGCTTGGAACGGACCGAAATCAAGCGCGATGTTCACAATGCTGCAATCACTATTAGATAGAGAAGTGCCGATTGACGGCGTTGGATTTCAACTGCATGTCTACGCAGACTTTGACCGCTTTGATGAAGTTGA
>CALHOU010000004.1 GCA_938035945.1 uncultured Granulosicoccaceae bacterium | reverse complement strand
TTCTGGGGCGTTATCGATCTGGTCGTAAGCTTTCGCCTCACCACCCATCTTCTCCGCCTGACAGATTGTCAAAGCCGCTGTTAATGTAGTCTTACCGTGGTCAACATGGCCGATTGTGCCAACGTTGACGTGCGGTTTGTTGCGTTCGAATTTTTCCTTAGACATCAGGCGCTGCCTCGTACCGTATTGTTTGTGGACGTCAAATTAAGTAAATCGTTTTCGGGGTACATCTTTAATTACTTCTAAAATCGACTAATATCGCTTTGTCGAATCGTTTGCAAATCACCATTTGCTACCAGCGGCAAATTGGAGCTCATAACCGGATTTGAACCGGTGACCTCTTCCTTACCAAGGAAGTGCTCTACCGACTGAGCTATATGAGCCAAGTACTGCACGCCCCAACACCCTGTTTGGAGCGGGTGAAGGGATTCGAACCCTCGTCATCAGCTTGGAAGGCTGAGGTTCTACCATTGAACTACACCCGCACTAACAATCCGCAATAACAACCCGCACTAACTCGACCTGAAAAATATCCGATACTACAACGGCATACTAATCAAGCCTGAGACGCTTACAACCGATGTTCTTTCTAAGAACCGCACCCCATACGCGATTCAAAGCTGCTTACCTTGGTGGAGGGAGGAGGATTCGAACCTCCGAAGCTTACGCAGCAGATTTACAGTCTGCCCCCTTTGACCGCTCGGGAATCCCTCCGGCAAGCAAGCCGAACATTATTACTGGAATCCATCGCAGTGTCAACGCATCAGCATAGTTGAAACTGAAGAATATGCCAGTTACCACCCCACTCCAGCTCCGACTTCACTCAAACTGATCAGAACACGAGCAAAAACGGTTTAAAACAAGCAAAAGTGGTGAGATTAGCGCGCAGTTAAAACAGATTTCATGCCAGAGCGGCACAGAGAAATATTGATATCGCCGCGGTAATGTCGCGGCGATACCAAATAAAAGAGATTAATGATTCAGAATTTGGCTCAAGAACAGCTGGGTGCGCTCGTTTTGAGGGTTGTTGAAGAACTCCTCCGGCTCGTTTTGTTCAATGATTTGCCCTTCATCCATGAAAATAACCCGGTTAGCCACAGTTTTAGCAAAACCCATCTCGTGAGTTACACAAATCATGGTCATGCCTTCTTGCGCCAGTTCGATCATGGTGTCGAGCACCTCTTTGATCATTTCCGGGTCAAGTGCCGACGTTGGCTCATCAAACAACATGATTTTTGGACTCATACATAGAGATCGCGCAATCGCCACTCGTTGTTGCTGCCCACCGGAAAGCTGACCTGGGTATTTCAAAGCTTGCTCCGGAATTTTTACGCGCTCCAGATATTGCATTGCCGTAGCTTCTGCTTCTGCCTTTGGTACTTTACGAACCCAAATAGGCGCTAAAGTGCAGTTTTCTAGCACAGTTAAATGCGGGAAAAGATTGAAGTGCTGGAATACCATGCCAACTTCACGGCGCACAGCTTCAATGTTCTTTAGATCGTTGGTCAGCTCGACACCATCAACAATGATGTCGCCCTTTTGATGCTCTTCCAATCGGTTGATGCATCGAATCATGGTCGACTTACCTGAACCAGACGGGCCACACACAACAATTCGCTCGCCGGAGTGCACATCAAGATTAATGTCTTTTAGAACATGGAAGGCGCCGTACCACTTGTGCATTTGCCGAATCTTAATGGCAACGTCACCCAGTTCTTGTTGAATTTTTTCAGTACTCATAAATGTCACCTAAATTTGGGTTAACGCTTGTGGCCAGTGTGCAGCTTGTCTTCTAAATGCCGAGAATAGCTTGCCATGGCGTAGCACGAAACAAAAAAGAATATGGCCACAAATAGATAAACTTCTGTACTCAGACCCTGCCATTTGGTATCAGCCAAAGAGGCTTGTCCAATGCCCAGCGGGTCAAGCAAACCGATAACAATAACCAGCACTGAATCTTTGTAAAGACCAATAAATGTATTAACGATACCGGGTATCGAAATTTTTAACGCTTGCGGCAAAACGATCAAGCGCATCGCTGGCCCATACTTCAAGCCCATCGCATCTGCAGCTTCTGTTTGCCCTTTAGGAACGGCTTGCAAACCACCACGAATAACTTCTGCCATATAGGCCGAAGCAAACAAGGTCACCATAATAAGAACGCGTAGTAGCAGATCGAAGTTGGTACCCGGCGGTAAGAAGTAACTCAGCATGGTCGACGCCACAAACAACAAGGTGATCAGCGGAACACCACGAATAAACTCGATAAAACCAATGCAAGCATATTTGATAATGGGCAAGTTGGATTGCCGCCCCAATGCCAGCAAAATCCCTAGCGGCAATGACAAGGTAATACCAGTGACACCAATAATTAGGGTGAGCATGAAGCCACCAAACTTATCGGTCGACACGTGTTCAAGCATCGACCAACCCATTGCGGTCCACAACGTGTAGACGCCAATGGCAACTAGCACAAATGCCAACAAGGAAAACCAAAACCTGGCGCTCAGGTTATGTCCGAACCGTTGATAAACAAAATAGGCGACTACCAAGGCTGCCGCATAGGCCATTAGCGCAGCTTCAGTGCTTGAACCACCCACGATAAGCCACAAAGCGACCATCGGAAAAAGTGCACCTACGATGAATCGGTACTGACGACCTGGGCACTTCTCCCAAAGCAGCAAAATAACGGTTGCAACAAACAACACAAACGTGATGATCACACGCCAGCGTTCAGTTTCAGGGTAGAAGCCGTAAGTGAACAATTCCCAACGCTGTGCGATGAACGCCCAACAAGCTCCGGAGTTGAGCGCGCGACATTCGTTACGATCAGCCGCTACAAACGTTGCATCAGTGAACGTCCAGGCAAACATGCCTGGAATAATTTTATAAAGAAAAAACATCGCAAGAACTGTGAGCGCGATATTAGTCGGTGACGAGAATAAATTTTCACGCACCCATTTGACCGGACCGCTGGCCGCAAACGGCGGCGGCAAATCAGGATGCGTTCCCGGCTCGTACTGCTGCTCTGGCATAGTCGTTTTACTCATCGTTCTACCAACTTTATGCGCTTGTTATACCAATTCATAAACATCGAGATCATTAAGGACGCAATCAGATACAAGCCCATAACTATGATCATGCACTCCATCTCGCGACCGGTCTGATTCAGTGAAATTCCACCAATCGTTGCGGTGATATCCATGTACCCGATGGCCAGTGCCAGCGATGAGTTTTTAGTGATATTCAGATACTGACTTGAAAGCGGCGGTACGATTACACGCAATGCTTGCGGTATCACCACCAACTTTAATGTTCTGCCGCGCGAGACACCCAAAGCCATACTCGCTTCGGTTTGTCCATGACTAACAGCCAGAATACCCGCTCTAACTATTTCACCAATAAATGCGGCGGTATAGAAAGACAGGGCTAGCCACAATGCGATGAACTCTGGTCGGATAACCATGCCACCCTTAAAGTTAAACCCTTTGAGTTCAGGCGTATCCCAGTTTACTGGCTGCCCTAAAGCAAAATATGCCAAAACCGGAACCACAACGATGGCAGCCAAGCTAATCCAAAAGACGGGATAAATTTTACCGGTTGCATCTTGCACTTTCTTAGCCCATCGACGAAAGAAAAAAGCAAACACAAGACCAGCGAAAAACAAGCCGATCACAACCCACATTAAATCTTCGGGTAACGGCTTGGGCATAAAGAAGCCACGATTGGTCAGAAAGCTGCCGTCGCCAACGGGGATGGCCGATTTAGGTTTAGGCAAGCTGTGAACCATGAGGCCGTGCACAAGCAAAATATGCAGAAGCACTGGCACATTTCGAATGTATTCAATGTAGACCAACGCTATTTTGTTGGTTAGCCAATTCTTTGAAAGGCGCAGTACACCAAGAATAAAGCCTAAGATGGTGGCGAGAATCACACCAGAAATGGCAACCAAAAGCGTATTGAGTATGCCAACCTGCATGGCACGAAAATGACTCGACTGAGAATTGTATTCAATCAGTCTTTGATTGATATCGTAGTTGGCTGGTTGGCCTAAGAATTTAAAGCTGAAGCCCTTACCGATGGCTTCAAGGTTGGCAATGGCATTTGTCACCATTGACGCGAACAACCCGATGATGAGAATTAACGCAATGATCTGAACAATGACCGATCGCGCTTCTTTGTTGTTCCAAAGTCTTGATAACGCATTTCTCTGTGGAAGAGATCCTGCGCCACCAATTGCGGTTCCGTTACTCACTAAGCCCGCCCTCAAAATGTGGTTGTTTTTTAAATGGAAAAGGGGCACACCCTAAAAGTGTGCCCCCAATTACTTCGGTAAAAAGCTCTAAGCCCTTTACATACTGCTATTCGCAATATTAACGAATTGGAGCAGCGTATAGAATACCACCGTCTTTCCACTGTGCATTCAAGCCACGTTCTAGGCCGATTGCAGTAGAAGGACCAATGTTACGATCGAATGATTCGCCGTAGTTACCAACAGCTTGGATAGCGCGCATAGCCCACTGAGCGTCAAGACCGATCATTGAACCGAAGTCGCCTTCAGTACCAAGTAGACGGTTAACACTTGGGTTGTCGCCAGCAGCTTTACCCATTTCGTCAACGTTAGCTTGAGTAATACCTAGCTCTTCTGCGTTGATTAGTGCGTTAACAACCCACTTACCAATATCAGCCCACTGGTCGTCGCCGTGACGAACCGCACCACCTAGTGGCTCTTTAGAGATGATTTCTGGAAGAATGATGTGCTCAGCAGGTGCTTCGAAAGAGGCACGCGTTGATGCAAGACCAGATGCGTCAGTTGTGAATACATCGCAACGACCGCCAAGGTAGTTGGTTTGTGCTTCAGCGTTAGTTTCTACCGGTACTGGCTCGTAAGAGATACCGTTAGTACGGAAGTAGTCAGCAAGGTTTAGTTCTGTGGTTGTACCTGTCTGGATGCAGATAGATGCACCGTCTAGGTCTTTTGCAGAAGTAACGCCTAAGGCTTTAGGAATCATGAAGCCCTGACCGTCATAGTAGTTAACCGGTAGGAAAGTCAGTTTTAGGTCAGCATCACGGCTCATAGTTTCAGTCGTGTTACGGAATAGGATGTCGCCTTCGCCCGAGTTCAATACGGTGAAACGAGTCTTACCAGTGGTTGGCACGAAGCTTACCTTTGAACCGTCGCCAAGAACGGCAGCGGCAACAGCGCGGCAGAAATCAACGTCGAAACCAGACCAAGCGCCCTTATCATCAGGAGCAGCAAAACCTGCAACACCTGTTGAAACAACACAGTTCAACTCACCGCGTGCTTTAACGTCTTCCAAAGTACCTGCTTGCGCGGTACCAGCAACTGAAGCTAGCGCAACCGCCGCCGCAGCATATTTAATAGATAATTTCATAAAAAATCCCAAGTAGTTCAATCTTAATTTGGTTAGTTGCCCGTCACCATCCAATGGCTTTGAGTCGGTGCGGACACTAACATAGCCAAAGTGGCATTGTCGTGCTCTAACTAGCCTTTTGTACCAGAAATGCCGATCTTAGTGAAGTTTTTACGACCAGTACCGTAACAGGACCGATAAGTGAGAACTGGGAATATCAGAGACTTACGAGAACTACCAGATGTAGATTCAAGAGTAAATGTAAAATCTTACGAACTAACGCCCTGGCATGTTGCGAACAATTTCTCGCATTAAAGAGCGCAAGGTTAACTGATTGCTCGGTGCTGCCGGACCGGATGGCACTTTTAAGCCATTGGTCATGGTGTTGGCAAATGAGGCCGCGAGCGAGCCCGAAAAACTACTGCCAGAGTAGTGTACGTACGATGATTCAGTTGAGGGTGTTGATCGGTAAGTCCGCGTCCAGTAAGTGGCGCCAGAGCCCAGATTAATCAGGCTGGCCTTGACCTGCATTTCGCGCACCGTGGACAGCACAATGCGCTCACGATCCGTGAGCACTTTACCTGCATTGTTTCGCAGCGCCACACGTTTTGGGGCACCAGGACGCACCCGATTCTCTTCCACTCGTAAGATCATGGCCGAACGTACCGGTAACCGGGCGGCGCCGAGTACACGTATATCCCCACCGTGAAAATTACCGTTGCGAGCAAAGTTTGCCAGCATTGAACTGTAAGCACCATCGGCGACCCGATTTACCGCCTTGCCCACATCGACTGGGCGCATGGTCTGATAGCCACCTTTGGCATGAATGAGCTCTTGTAGCTCGCGAGACATCGCATTCATGCTTTTGCCGGATTCAACGCCCGGTGCTAATGTGACGCCGATGATGGCAACCGTGCTAGGCGCCCTTCGTATCCCGTTTTGATTTTTACTCGCGCACCCGGCCAACAACGCCAATACGATGGCGAATAACAGCGGTTTTTTCACGATGGCGGTCAAATTCATCACAACAGCACTAGCCCAGAGCTACGCAGCTGACCCAGTGTGGGCCCTATAGCCTGAGTATAGACGTCCTGTTGCTAATTTCAGTTTTAGGCGATCAGGGCCAAACCCTGGGCAAAAAAAAGGGGCGCTAGGCCCCTTTTGGTTTGAGAATAAGTCCGCTGATACGCTATCGAAACGATCACCTTTTTCTTATCCGACAGCTCTTACGACTGCTTTTTATGTGGTGTGTCATTCTCTAGCGAGGGGTTTTTCTCCATTCGTGCCAGTTGGCCACTTTGGGCCTAAGAAATGTATCGACCCAGCACCCGCCCAGTTAAATTCGATTTATATGCAGCTTTGGTTTCTGTGCTGTCGCCCTGCACAAGTTCGCAGTTGCTGAACAGCGTTTAGATAAGAAAATGGGCAAGTGATTGAATCAATTGACGCATTAGGCAATGGAACCAAGATCGGCCAATAGTATCTATTGGCTTCGTGTGAAGCGCTTTGCGCTTATAATGGACGAATGGAACACATTCGACTTGGCTAAACGCCAACCGTGTAGCAATTGCTTCACTGCTTAAATGGCTCGCTTTTACCAAGTGATTCTAATAACTGAGTAGTCCGTCACTCGTCGATAAGCAATTGGTGCTTTTTGCCGATAACGAACTATTGAAACTACTAATTTTCAGGAGAACAGCATGTCCGATCGCACCAGCTCGATAACCACCCATACTGGGAAAACGTCAGAGTTGCCTGTGTTGAGTGGGACCCACGGGCCCGACGTGTTGGACGTGCGTGGCCTGTATAAAGACACCGGTAACTTCACATACGATCCGGGCTATGCCACGACGGCTAGCTGTAAAAGTGCCATCACGTTTATTGACGGCGATGAAGGCGTGTTGCTGTATCGCGGTTACCCGATCGAGCAACTTGCCGAGCACAGCTCTTACCTCGAAGTGTGCCATTTATTGATGTATGGCGAGTTGCCTAACAAAGAACAAGGCCTTAAATTCAACAACGATATTCAGCAACACACCATGGTGCACGAAAATATCCGTGACTTTATCAACGGCTTTCGTTACGACGCACACCCAATGGCGATGTTGGTTGGCACCATTGGCGCGCTCTCATCGTTCTATCATGATTCGTTGGATATCACGAATCCAAAGCACCGCGAAATATCAGCACATCGTTTGATTGCAAAGATGCCAACCATTGCATCTTATTGCTTTAACCACTCGCGTGGATTGCCGTTCATGTACCCAGACAACAAGCTTAGCTATGTCGAGAACTTTACTCGCCTGATGTTTGCGGTACCGGCTGAAGAATTCGAGCCGAACCCAGTCGCTGTTAAAGCCCTGGAGCTGATCATGATTCTGCACGCCGATCATGAGCAAAACGCCAGTACTTCAACCGTGCGCCTGGCTGGTAGCTCGGGTGCTAATCCGTTTGCCTCTATTGCTGCCGGTGTTGCCAGTCTTTGGGGCCCTGCTCACGGTGGTGCGAATGAAGCTTGCGTGAACATGCTAGATGCCATCGTTAATTCCGGCGAGACCATCGAGAGAACCATTGCTCGGGCAAAAGACAAGAACGACCCTTTCCGCCTCATGGGTTTTGGTCACCGGGTTTATAAAAACTTCGACCCTCGCGCCAAGATCATCCAAAAAATGTGTCACGACCTACTCAATGAGCTCGACGGCGATACACCCATGTTTGAACTGGCCAGAAAGCTCGAAGAAGCCACACTTGCGGACGAATATTTCATTGAACGCAAACTCTACCCCAATGTTGACTTCTACTCCGGTATCATCTTCCGCGCACTCGACATTCCAATGAATATGTTTACGGTCATGTTTGCCATGTCGCGAACCGTGGGCTGGATATCGCATTGGATGGAAATGCACGAGGACCCAGAAGGTCGTATTGGTCGGCCACGACAAATTTACACTGGACCTGCAAAGCGGGACTACCCTGCATAAGGTCAAAACAGAACAGAAGGGCATATGCCATTAAAAGCAAGTGATTTCACCGCAGCGTTAAGCTTAGCTGCAAATGGCGTATCCATAGTGACCACTGACGGCGACCACGGCAAAGCCGGGTTGACCGTCAGCTCTATGTGCTCTGTGTGCGCCGAACCGGCTCTGATTCTCGCCTGCGTCAATAGTGATAACGAGTTCGGTGCCAAAGCACAGGCAAACAAGCAGTTTGCCGTGAACATTCTCACAACAGCCCAAACCGAAATCTCAGGTGTATTTGCAGGCTTTGGCGAAAACCCTAAAGCCGATAGGTTCCTAACCGGCGATTGGCAAACCCTAAACACCGGCTCACCGATTCTTAGCGATGCTTTGGTATCCCTCGACTGTGAATTAGTCTCTTACAAAGAACACGGAACGCACGTTATATACATTGGTGAAGTGCTAGCGGTGCAGAGTAAAGAAGCTGATGCGCTTATTTACACTAACCGGCAATACGCTAAGTCAATTCCGCTGCCCCACACATGAGCATTCTGTATTTCAGTGCAGGCGACCCTGAAAAACGTGTATTAAACGGGCTTAAAGCAGCTTTACCCCATCACTCAATAGAAGTCTGGCCAGAGTGTAAAGACAAAACCAACATTACAGCCGCTGTGGTTTGGCAACCACCCGCTGAATTTTTCGATGGCTTGGTTAATCTTAAGTCTGTGCTATCGATTGCAGCGGGCGTTGATCATCTGCTCACCCACCCTGGCTTGCCAATCGATGTTGAAATCGTGCGCTTAACCGATGCCGGCATGGCTGAACCCATGGCCAAATATGCTTTATATGGTGTGTTACATGCGCAACGCAAAATGACCGAACTCGCCCAAGCCCAGCGAGAAAAGCGGTGGCGACATGAACTAGCACCGGCGGCTACCAATGATTTTCGTGTGGGTGTACTCGGTGCCGGCGAACTGAGTTTGGTCGCCGCAAACGGTTTGCTGATGAATGGCTTCAAGGTGAGTTGTTGGAGTCGCACGGAAAAAAACCTGGATAACATCACGCACTATGCAGGCGTGGCAGGTCTCGATGACATGCTGCCAACAGTGGATGCACTCGTATGCCTATTGCCGTTGACTGAAAATACACGCGGTATTTTGAATGCCTCGCTGTTTCGTAAGTTACCGAAAAATGCCTACATCATAAATCCGGGTCGTGGCGATCATCTGAATGAACACGACTTGTTAGAGCAACTGGATAATGGTCACTTGAGCGGCGCTTTACTCGATGTATTCGCCACTGAACCCTTGCCTGAGCAAAACCCGCTTTGGTCTCACCCTAAAGTGATTGTCACACCACATCTTGCCGGCCCTACCGATGCAGACGGAGCGGTTGAGCAAATTGCGCAAAGCATCAAAGAGTTAGAAAGTGGGGCACGACCGCGCGGATTGGTGAACCGCAGCGCAGGTTATTGAGTCGCAGACGCCATGGTGGCAACGGTTCGCAAAACAATTTGCAAAGCCAGTTCACGACGCATTTCATCGCGAAGAATAGTCTCTTCGTCTTCCTTGCCTAACACACCACTTTGATCGTAAGTGTATTCGCGAATCACTTCTACACGATTGTTCGTTTGCGCTTGGTCATAGGCGGGTATTTCATCGTACTGCGACTGCGCAACTTGCATGTTCACGGAGTGTGCAAGCTCATACTCACTGACCCTACCGGTTTTTTCAACCGATACAATGCGCCGGGATTGACGTTCATCGGCAACCCGCAGCAATACGTTCGCTTGATCGCGATTATCAACCACGGCAAACGAGCGATCAGAGAGCACTTTTCGAAGCTCTTCGCGCATCGAACTATCGCGTGAGGTATCAACATAAATACGCGCGTTACTGCCAATCGCTGAGTCAGTACCGCGCAATTGAAAACCACAGGCACTGCATATAACCAGCAGTGCCGTGACCGATAGGCGTGAAGCGATTTTCAAAATTTAAGGTGCAGTAGCGGCTTTTGCAAAGTTAGCCAATGCGCCAGTAATTTTAGTAAAGGCCTCATCACAGCCTTCAGTGCCGTGGCGCTCTTTTAGATAAGCAGGGTCGTTGTAACCTAAATAAACTTTCCCGTCTTCGGCTTGCCATACCAACATTTTTTGCGGCAAATCGATGGCAATGCTCTGGCTGCACAGCATTAGTGGGGTGCCGGCTTTTGGGTTACCGAACAACAAAAGCTGTGTTGGACGAAGCTCCATATCCACTTTGGCAGCTCCTGCTGAGTGATCAACTCGGGCCATCACTGTCATGCCCTTTTCGGTCACGATTGACTCCAGTTTGTCCATGGTGGTGGCAACGTCATGCGGACTCGGTACAACCGTTAAGCCTTGCTGTGCCTGTGCCGCGCCGATTCCGGCAAATAATGTGATAAAAAACAGACCTACTTTTTTCATCGATAGCATCCTTATATTTTTTTAGTGTGTTGATTTAGTGACTTATTTTCGTAGATTTAGGGTATCACCCATGCCATATGAAAGGTGGTAAACCCTAAGACACTGACAAGTCTGCAATCCTTTGGTTCAAGAAGTTTAGCAACAAATCGATAGTCCGGTTGCGGACCGGTAAAAACGCTACACTTATGAGTATGCATAAGCTCCTGCTTAATCGCGATATCTACACTGAATTCGTGCAAACCGAATTGCCTTACGCTCGGCGATTTCTGTGGATTGTGACTGCCGACATAAAAGATCTGCACGTCAACATCAATGGCTATTTTCAACCCCTGCTGGAAGTATTGAACGACCTTGTCGAAAAAGGTGTGGCCGTACGGCTTATTCATGCTAAAGAACCTGGGCCGCGATTTCGTGAAGAATTTGATCGCTTCGATGCCTTGATCAACAGTGATAGCTTTGAGCGCATTCTGTGCCCACGCGTGCACACAAAAGCCATCGTTATCGATGGGCGGCTTGCCTTTGTCGGCTCAGCAAATCTTACCGGTGCCGGTCTTGGCAGT
This sequence comes from uncultured Granulosicoccaceae bacterium, assembly GCA_938035945.1. Lineage (GTDB taxonomy): Bacteria > Pseudomonadota > Gammaproteobacteria > Granulosicoccales > Granulosicoccaceae > Granulosicoccus. The sequence goes on along the minus strand of CALHOU010000004.1, from coordinate 6,763 downwards.
AAGCACGAAGACAAACGCAATTTCGAAGCGGGCTTTATGTTCGACACCCCAAGCGACATTAATGAACTTATGCAGTGGATTGATGACCTGTACCTGGGTCAGCATTGCATAAAATGCAAACGTCGCGACTACTGCGCCGACCCTATAATCGATCACGTTTAAATCCGTCATGAGTCAACACAAATCCATCGATCTTTCGCGTGCAGCGGCAGAAGATGCCATTAGAGAAATTCTGGCGCAATTTGAAATCGAGATAGAACATCCGCCATCTTGTTTGGATGAAGCTGCTCAACGTGAGGCCAATCCGGGCTTTGATGATAAAAGTTTGGAACAGTGGCAAGAGCTCGCATTCGTAACCATCGATAACCCAGACTCGCGTGATTTGGATCAAGCGCTGCTTATCGAGAGCAATGAAGGCACTGGATACAGAGTGCGTTACGCATTGGCAGATGCCGCCTACTACGTGCCACCGGGTAGTGCTTTATTTGCAGAGGCTATGAAACGCGGCGTAACTTACTACACCCCCTTATTGGCCGCACCGATGCTACCACCGTCGCTATCAGAAGGTTTAGTTTCGTTAAACCCTAAGCAATTAAGGCGTGCACTCGTGTTCGATATGAGTCTGCGCGCCGATGCCAGCGTGGATGCCGTAAGAGTTGTTCGCGCACTCATTACTTCCCAAGCAAAATTGTCTTATGAATCTGTACAAGCATTTCTCGACGCCAAGGCGCAAGGACAAACTCACGATTATGCAGCACATGCATGGAGCGCATCTCTTTTATTGTTGCGAGAATTAGGCGAAAAACTTATTCAACGCGCGCAAGATCGTGATGTTATTCCGTTCAATCGACGCGAGGCACAGATAGTACTCACCGAAGAAGGTGTGGAGCTTACTCAACGTGCGCGGGTACGAACAGAAAAATACAACGAACAAATTAGTCTGCTGTGCAATATGCAAGGCGCGGAAATGCTCAAAGGCTTAAGCCAGGATAACGAAGAACTGCAAGCCATATTCCGCGCACACGATGCCCCTTTGGCTGGACGACTTAGCGCATTGCGCACCCTGTTAAAAGACTACGCAACGGCTGCGGGCTTATCAGATAACTGGATATGGAAAAAAGACCAGTCCCTGGCCGATTACGTTGCCGCCCTGCCCGATGATGAAGAGCATCGCGGCAAAGTGCTCGCGATTGAACGGCAAATTTTAGTGAGCAACCAGGCGTCTGAGTATCGCAGCGAACCCGGTCGGCACCACGCGCTCGCCGCATCGAGCTATGCGCGTTTTTCATCACCGATGCGCGAAATCGTTGGCATCTTCACCCACAAGGAACTGCTCGAAAGCATCGGGGCAGTCGCCTCTGGCTACGTTGAAAAACAGCCGACAGAGCATGCCGCTCATGTGCACAACGACAACGTCTTGCGTGAAAAAATTATCAACATAGCTAACCAGTCTCGGCAAACCCAAAAACAAATTAACAAGCGGGTGGAATTTATTGCCTTACAAGCTGTGCTCGGCAACGATCTAACACTCGACAACAGACCACAGCGGCTTGGCACTGTCATGGGATTTAGACGCGACAGAATATACGTGGCCGTCGACGCGATTGCATCTGACTTAAAAGTGACAACACAAGATCTGCAAAAGCAATACGGCACCAATTACGAACTGAGTGAGCTTGCAGCACAGCCCGGTAACGAGAAGGCACCGAGCTGGCAATTGGGTCAACGTGTCAAAATTAGCACGATTGAATTCGATGCCGGCAATAAGCGCTTTCAACTTGCACTGCACAGCAGCGATGGCGATGAGGTAGGTAATGGATGATGGTTTGCTTTTGACCACATCGGCCGAAATGATTTTTGCAACACTTAAAGGAGAGCTTGCGAGATAATATTCGCCAGATGCTATCCGATAAACTCATTTGGCTTCGCCATCAAATCAACAAACGCATAGTTGGCAGCATATTGCCGATTCGCTGGTTTGGGCCCACCCCTCCCAAGCGTGAACAGTTAAGTCTTGCATCCAAGCCAATTCACTTGAACGTGGTCAGTCATTGCTGGCAGTATTCCCATATGCTCAACTTCCAATTGAGCTCGATCATCAATCACCCCCCGCAGAATCATAAACTGACCTACACCCTGTATCACTCCACCGAGGACACCCAGTTAATCGAGCTTATTAAACGTGTCGATACGTTAGACGTACCTAATGTCACGTGGCAGTGGATGGCCATACCGAAGCAACAATTGTTTCGAAGAGCCATTGGCCGCAACAAAACGGCACTGAGTACAAATGCTGATTGGGTATGGTTTAGCGATTGCGATCTTATTTTTCACAAAGGGTGTTTAGACTCGGTTGCTACAGCAGTTGAAAAAAAACAAACCCACATGGTGTTCCCACGACAAGAATTTATAACCGATTTACTGGATGCATCGCACCCCATGTTAAATCAAGACAACAATGCCAATGTTGATATTGATACCAGTTTGTTTAGTGCTAATAAGATAACCAAAGCCAAAGGTGCGTTTCAAATTGTGCACGCAGACGTTGCCAGAACCTGCGGCTATTGCAAAGACATGAAAATGTATCAAGCCCCAGTTCAGCATTGGAGTAAAACGTACGAAGACTCCATCTTTCGCCAACTGATCGGCAGCGAAGGCGAAGCCATTGATGTGCAAGCTTTGTATCGTATACGGCATATTGAAAAGGGACGTTACGTGAAAGGCTCGCAATTCTCAAAGCTTCGTCAAGGCATACGTGCTGCCACCGATGACTCAGGAAATCAGGCATGAAAACCGTTCTAATCATGATTGGCACCCGCCCAGAGTGCATCAAGTTAGCGCCACTGGTGATGGCTTTGCGCGACCGGCCAGACGATTTTGACGTGCATGTTTGTTTAACCTCACAACACCGTGAAATGTTAAAGCAGGCATTGGATTGGTTTCCAATCAAAGTTAATTTTGATCTCGACCTCATGACCGACGGCCAGCACCAAGTGCAATTACAAGCGCGTATTTTGGAAAACGTAAAACCTGTGATCGATCAAGTCAAACCTGACATGATGATTGTGCAGGGAGACACTAGCACCGCTATGGCTAGTGGCATGGCTGGTTGTTTTCACCAAGTTACCGTAGTTCATCTGGAAGCCGGTCTGCGCACGTTTGATCGTTATGCGCCATGGCCAGAAGAAATCAATCGGCTTTTGATCAGCCAACTGGCTGAAGTTCATCTTGCACCAACTGAGAAAAACGCTGCACAACTGCGCAGCGAAAAAGTAGCTGGCACAGTGGAAGTGGTTGGCAACACGGTTATCGATGCCCTTTTGCAAGTGCGCGATAAAGTGAATTCAGATGAGGGTGTACGTGGCAAAATAGAAGCTGACATATCAGCGCTTGGATTTTACGATTTCAACAAGCCGTTCATCTTGGTAACCGGGCACCGACGCGAAAGTTTCGGCGATGGCATGTTAGCTATCTGTGATGCACTACTGACCTTATCCGAACAACACCCTGAGATAAACATTGTGTATGCGGTGCATTTAAACCCTCAAGTAAAAGATGTGGTTAACAAGCACCTTAGTGAACGTAAAAATATATATCTGCTACCACCGCAAGAATATGGGCCCTTTATTTTCCTTATGGACCGATGTCATTTTATTCTTAGCGATAGCGGCGGTATCCAGGAAGAAGCGCCGTCGTTGAATAAACCTGTGCTTGTGATGCGCGACACCACCGAACGCATGGAAGCCGTGGAATCAGGTGCGGTTAAATTGGTTGGCACCAACGCCCAAACTATCGTTTCTACGTGCAACGAATTACTAACCGATAATAAACGTTATCAGGACATGGCCAGCGCGCCCAATCCATTTGGCGACGGCAGCTCCTCTAAGACCATTGCCACGCTCTTGCATTCTTTAGATTCATGAAGCCAAAACGCACAATCGCGCAAAGCATCAGCTGGTGGTGGAACACACGCATTAAGAGCTGGTGGACGGTAAAGTTACCTGCGGCACGTCAAGCCAATGCGGGTCAACCGCGCTTTGATTTCGAAACTGCGGCTGACGAACTCCCCGCACCCAGCACTGAATCAGTCACCGCAATTTTAACCGTGTACAAGCGCGGACAATATTTAAGTGCTCAAGTTGAAGCCTTGCGCGCCCAATCTATACCACCGACAGAAATCTGGGTGTGGTGCAATGCATCCGATGTGCAAATGCAAGACTACTCAAGCCTGGTCGATCGCGTGGTCGTGTCGAACAGCAACTGGAAATTCTGGGGACGGTTCTCGTTAGCCAACATGGTCAGAACACAATACGTGTGTTTGTTCGATGATGATATTTTGCCGCAGAAAAATTGGATTAAGAACTGCATCGACACAGTCAACGCTGGAACCGATGCAATCTTAGGCGGTTCAGGTGTGATACTGCCCGCCGAAGGCGGTTACTCCTCAAAACATAAAGTGGGTTGGAATGGCCATCACTACGATCAAACCACACAGGTAGATTTGGTTGGGCACGCCTGGTTTTTTGATCGCAAGCATTTGAAATACATCTGGGAAGAAGCACCGCATTCGTGGGAAAACGGTGAAGATATTCACTTTAGTGCCATGGCTTTAAAACACGGTGGCGTTGGCACCTTCGTTCCACCACACCCGGAAGGTGATCATTCATTGTGGAGCTGCCGACCCGATTTTGGAAAGTCAGTTGGCCGACACAGCACCGCCACGTTTAAAAGTGAAGGCCACCATAATATTCGTGATGAAATCGTTGATGCTTGTCGGGCTGGTGGTTGGACAATTGTTGCGGATAAAAAATAAAAGCATCGGTTCTCAAATAACTGTATTGTTGCGCCCATCGACAATCCGGAACCATCACTATGCCGCTTCATCAGTATCTGATGGCACTGCAGTTAGTTTCAAGCCCAATGCGTTAACGACCTTCAATACTGTTGCAAGTTCAGGGTTACCGTTTTCGGACAGAGATTTATACAAACTCTCGCGCCCTAATCCGGTTGATTCAGCAATAGAAGACATTCCTTTGGACCTTGCAATATCGCCCAACGCAGCAGCAATAACACCACTATCCCCGTCATCCAGTGCGGCTTCCAGATAGAGGGCCATTTCTTCTCTTGATTCCAAACGTTCACAGGGATCCCAACGGGTTGTCTTAGTTTTTGGCATAAGTCCTCACAGGTACGAGGCCAATTCCTTAGCCTTTTTGATATCTCTAATCTGGCTTGATTTATCACCACCAGCTAATAAAACAATTACTTCGGAGTCAGTTTGGATATAGTAGATTCGATATCCGGGTCTATAATCGATTCGCAATTCACTTACTCCAGCGCCAACTGATTTTACATCACCAGCATTCCCCAAAGACAATCGACGAATTCGTATATCAATTCTCGCTTGAGCACGGGAATTCTTTAGTTTCTCAAACCATTTCTGATAAACGTCAGTTTGGCGAATAGTAGCCACAAAAAAATTGTATCCCAAAGGATACGATCACGCAAGGTTCAATTTACATTGGCGTGACACCTATACCAGCAGTTAAATTTACATCTCTTGGGAAGCAGTACAAGATAGAGAGCATCGCCCGGAAAACAACTACTATAGATCTAATTTATTAATTCACAGTTCCTGCAAAATATAAATTTTATCTCGCTTTCAAAAAGTGTGGGTTCATCGGGGATAGGCAATGGCGAAGATGAGCCCAGTGCCTTTTCAAAAATTGATTACAGAGAATCAGAAGCATCACAGCTGTCCATTCTAATATCGGTTATTACACCAGCTACGTCCTGTAGCAGGAAAAACGTACAGTTGTATTTTGGATATAAGTCCCTAGATGCGTTTAACCGTCTTTCTATATGACTAGAAAGCGCTTTCTTGTATTGAGGCTCGGTTACTATTTTTTATTGATTTGCTACGCAACCTGCTAGAATCAATAGCGCTAGTGCTAAAAGTTTCATATCTACTTTTAATATCTGCTTTGGACCAATTTACGCCTCACAATATACGTGTAGAGTCGTTTCACATCAAAGATTCTAAACTACTTCATTGCTGCGGCCGAGAAATTTGGAGACAATGGCAGACTTCGCAAAGCAGCAGAAATTAGCCCCGATCGCAAATATATTGCTCGATAGCTGTACCCGTCCTTAGTCCCGGGCCGAGTACAGTCGCTTTGCAGTTACACATTCGGTGTGGGTCATTATTGAATTTTGACTATACGTGCATAGAGTCGGCTTATCGATATATTGCGGATATCAACACACTCCAAAGCGCTGGTTAGCCGCCGTATGCACCTGCAATGCAACATTAACGAAGACCTGTATCGGTAAACAATGGCAGTATATGCTGTCAATAAATATTATTTGAAACATAGGATTCTCTAATGTCATACCAGCCAAGTCCCACTCGCTACGAATCCATGGTCTATCGACGCTGTGGTAATTCGGGGCTTAAATTACCGGCTCTTTCATTCGGTCTATGGCATAACTTTGGTCACGATGTCGTCGAAAGTACGCATCGGGCACTGTGTCGCACAGCCTTCGATCAAGGCATAACGCATTTTGATCTGGCGAACAATTATGGTCCACCGCCGGGGTCTGCCGAAGAGAGCTTTGGTCGCATACTTAAATCCGATTTCGCAGGGCTTCGTGACGAATTGATTATTTCATCCAAGGCTGGATACCTGATGTGGCCAGGCCCATACGGAGAAATGGGTTCTCGCAAGTACATGATAGCTTCATGCGATCAAAGTTTGAAACG
>CALHOU010000003.1 GCA_938035945.1 uncultured Granulosicoccaceae bacterium | reverse complement strand
GGTAGTTTATCCAGCGTGGCATTATTTGCATCCACTTCGGCCGCCTTTTGCGTTATCGCCTCTTTAATTGAATCGCAGGTTTTGGTAATGGCCTTTTGCATACCCTTTGAAGACGCCTTGCCACTCACTGCATCGGCAAATATATCGTCGTCGGTGTAGTTCTTGTGCGAGATACTTTGGAATACCGGTGATTGCTCTTTTATAAATGCCGTAATCGTATCCACACCTTGTTGAATAAACTCATCCTTGATTTCTTGCTTACGTTTTTTAATTTGCTTATCGAGTTTCAATCTGGCTTGGCGTGCTTCGGCACTGACTTCATCAATAGCTTCAAACAGCGCTGAAATTTCTGCGGCTTGCTTTAGTGCAGACTTCTTTGCTTCTTTTAAATTTTTCTCAGCCGCCTTAAATTGTTTTACGTGTTTGGTGGCTGAGGCAAAGTCGCTATCGGTGCTCAGTTCTGTTTTAACCGAGCGAATCTGTTCAAGCAGGTCGGTTTTCCATTCATCGAAGTTAGACTTTTCGATAACGCCGGATAAAACGATGGAGAGTTTGCTCATAAAGCACCTGAATTCATGTTTTGGGGAAGAACTGTGTTGATAACGTTAGCAAACTAACGCATTGGAGCGGGGGATGACAAGCGCGCCCAGATGGACGCGCCGGATAAATGCTTACTCGGCCGTTGCGGCAGCCACTTGTTCGTCAGCTGTTGGCAACACGCTTTTCATTTGCGCAAGTAGGTCGTCCGATAGTGCGCGTAATTCATCGCGTAGGTCAGCGGCGAGGGCTTTGGCTTCAGGGAATTCGACTTTTAATGGGTCGACGTGCTTGCCGTTCTTTTGGAATTCGTAGTGTAAGTGAGCACCGGTTACACGTCCGGTGGCTCCAACGTAACCAATCACATCGCCTTGCTTAACACGTTTTCCGTGAGCGACTTTGTCTGATATGCGTGACATGTGCGCATACAAAGTGCGAACGTCGGTGCCGTGGTTGAGGATTACCGTCTTACCGTATGCGGATTTATTACCAGCAAAACGAACCGTGCCGTCAGCAGTCGCTCGAATAGGCGTACCGGTGGGTGAGCCATAATCCACACCTTTGTGCGCACGGATTTTATGCAGTACCGGGTGCACGCGGTTTGGATCGAAACGCGAAGTTATGCGAACAACATCGACCGGGTGGCGCAAAAATGTGCGGCGTTTTGAGCGACCGTCTGGCGAGTAATATCCCGTATTGCCAGCCGGGTCGGTGTAACGAATCGCCTGATAGTGTTTACCGCCACGAACAAACTCGGCCGCTAGAATGTCACCATCACCAATGTATTTTCCTTCACGGTACAGGCGGTCATACACCAGGCTAAATTGATCGCCTTTACGAATGTCGCGAGCAAAATCTAATTCCCATTGGAAGATGTCCGATAATTCCATAATGGTTGATTGTTTTAAATCAGCTTGTTCAGCGGCAACATACAATGATTGTTCGATAGTGCCAGACGTGACAACGCGTTCTTTTTCAACCGGTAGGTCGATTGATGCAACGGCAAAGCCATTATCAGAACGACGGATGCTAACCCGACGGTCCTGGCCAACTTTTGCAGACAGGCTATGAAAATCACCGTTGGCCAAACGCACAACGTCGAACTTTTGCCCAATACGAAGGTTAGATAAGTATTTCTTGATCGCCTCGTCGGTTAGTAGTTGAGGCATTTGCTCAATCTTCACGCCGCGATCATTAAGCAGCTTCGATAAGGTATCGCCCGGTTTAACCGTCACGGTTTCTTCAGTTGCGCCTTCTGGGAATTGCGCTTTTTGCCTAATCGCCGCAATGGATGGGTGATTGACCAAAGGTGACACAGAGATTGTTTTGGGTGTCGCGTCGTCCTTTGCAAATGGACTGACTAAAACCGAGTCAACCAGCGCTATGGCTGAATCTTGGCTTTGGGCATCGTAATTGTCGAGAACGGTTTCGCTAGCTGCTGGCCCCACCATGCTCAGTAGCTGTTCTTTTTGCGCAGCACTTGATAGCAAGGCTTGCTGATCACCCAGTGCGTTCTCTCGATCAATGAAGAAAAATGTGGGAGAAATCAATGTTGAAATCACAGGCAGTGCAGGTTTGCTGGCATCGATAGTGCCGTTGCTCTGCGTCGTCACCAGAATCCCGCCCATAACCGCAAGCAAACCAATTGACAGTTTGCGCAAGTGCGGAAAGCGCGGTTGCAGACGCGCTTTTTCGTTTAGCCTGATGGCGCCCATCGATGGGGTGCTACGTGGAGACATGCCTATAACCTTTGCTGCACGAGACCGTCGACTTAAACGGCTGTTCGCGTCTGGTGAATCGGTGTTTTTGTAGTCTACCCATAGAGGGCGATCATCGGTGTTTTTAGTGGTCAACACAAGAGTCCGAGCAGTGAGTTAAGTCGTTGTAAAACGCGCAGTGTTTATTGTTCTGGTGGTGCTGTTACGGCGCAGTAATAAAGTGTAGAACACGACTGAGAAAATACTCACTTAATATGCAATTTTTTTTAAGCCGGCTGCATCATACATGACAGCGCTTATGAATCCTTGTTTTCTTCCTGTAAAACTTGATTAATAACAGACACATAGTTGTCGATTCCTTGCGCACCTGTGACCAAATATTTACCATTGAATACCATCGCAGGCACGCCTGTTATACCCCGATCAATCCACAGTTTTTGTTGCTGTCTAACGTCAGCTGCATAAGGTTCGTTTTGTAGTGTACTAACCGCCTTGTCGGTATCTAAGCCAACACTTAAGGCCGCGGCTAATAAGTGGTTGTCGTCACTGATGTCTTTTTGATCAGTGAAGTGAGTGTGAAACAAGGCGAGTTTTAGTTCATGTTCGGTTTGGCGATCTTTAAGCCCGGCCCAATGCAGTAACTGGTGAGATTTGAATGTGTTCACCATGCGGCTTTGATCGGTGAAATTGAACGTAAAGCCCAAAGACTGGCCCAGATCGGTCAATCTCTGTCGATTTTCGTCGCTTTGCGCCTTAGTAGAGCCGTATTTTTGTGCGATATGCTCCTGCAGGTCTTGTCCCGCTGCAGGCATGGTCGGGTTCAGCTCGAAAGGCTGCCAATGAATTTGCGCTTCCATATCCAGTTTCTCGAGCGCTTTCTCCAATTGTTTGTAGCCAACGATGCACCAGGGGCAGACCACATCAGACACAATATCGATTTCCAGTTGCTTCATTTCCAATACTCTTCAGGCGATTTACAGATTCTACTCGCATTACGCGGTGTCGATAGGGCTACGCAAAGGTGGTCTGATCTCTCATTTCGAGCATATTTGTGAGGCTGCAGGAAATATTAATGAAGGTTATATGGAGTAGCAAAAATTGCGAAAACACTTGTATACAAGCATATTGTGGTTGCCTGCTAGGGCTGAACCAAGAGCTGCGCCTTGGCGTCATTAATAAAATGGCAAAAAGACGTTGACGTAAGTTTGTAAGGGCTTATACTTCGCGCTCACTTCAACAAACGGCATTGTCCGCAACGTTGAAGCGAAGCAGAAAAAACTTTAAATTATTTCAAATTTATTGTTGACTGCTGAGAAGAAAGTGGTAAACTTCTCGGACTCAGCCAAGCGGAAACAAGTTGTTCCGCGCTACTCTCCCTAGGGAGCTGTTTGAAGGCTTGCTCTTTTACAATTGAACTTAGTAACTTACTTGGGTACTTGCGTTGAAATCGGTTGTTATTGCAACAATAGATGTAAACGTAGTATCCGAAGCTTAGAATCAAATTCATGAGCTTCAGATTTCTTCGTTTTAAAATGTTTTAGTGTCGTAGGGCACCTAAGGCGTTCTTCGGAACAAATTAGAATACTTTTTAACTGAAGAGTTTGATCATGGCTCAGATTGAACGCTGGCGGTATGCTTAACACATGCAAGTCGAACGGTAACGATGGATAGCTTGCTATCCAGGCGACGAGTGGCGGACGGGTGAGTAATACATAGGAATCTATCCAGTAGCTGGGGATAACGTGTGGAAACGCACGCTAATACCGAATACGCACTACGGTGGAAAGAGGGGGATCTTCGGACCTCTCACTATTGGCTGAGCCTATGCCGGATTAGTTTGTTGGTGGGGTAATGGCCTACCAAGACTACGATCCGTAGCTGGTCTGAGAGGACGATCAGCCACACTGGGACTGAGACACGGCCCAGACTCCTACGGGAGGCAG
>CALHOU010000002.1 GCA_938035945.1 uncultured Granulosicoccaceae bacterium | reverse complement strand
TTAGATGATCATGTGGCGTTGTACATCGATGTGCATAATCGCAAGCTGATCAATTCTGGTGTTATGCATCATCGCGGTAGGTAAGGGATTCCAGAGCAATGATGCAAGACTTAGCTATCCGCAGCGAAGTAAGCCAGTTTGCAAGATTAGTTTGGTTGCATGGCAATCGTTTTAAAGTTTATTCGCGTATTTGTGAATCGCGACGATACGCTGTGGGGCTTTGTCCTGTGCGTTGTTCGAAAACACGACTGAAGGCTGTTCTGCTATTGAAACCAACCATTTGAGCAATACGTTTTACTGGTAGTTCGCTTTCACTTAGCAGTTTTGAAGCGCGTCGCATGCGTAGGTCACGCAGTAATTCGATGGGTCCACTACCGTAAGCGGCCGTAAATCTTTCAGCAAAAGTCGAGCGGCTCATTCCAACTGTATGAGCCAGGCTTTCCACGGTATGGGGTTCTCCGGGTCTATCGAGCATGGCGCACAATGCGTTCCAAACCGAAGGGTCTCGCAACGCCGCCATCCAGCGAAGCCCACCGTCATTGTGCATTAATCGATTGCGTAACATTTCAATTACACACTGTGTTAATAGAGCGCGAATCATGGCGCGGCTACCCAAACCAGGATTGCTGAGCTCCTTAAGGAACTGACGCAGCGTTGAATGAAGTGGGCTCTGTGTTCCTATTTGCTCAACTATTGGGACGCGTATCAAATCGATCACATCAACAGCACCACGCAAGCCAACTTGTATGTGGGAACAGAGTGCAGTGACTTGTTGGTTGCCATCGTCATGCCCATCAGTTTTGAGCAGATGATCCAACTTGAGATCAGCCGGATCACACTTCAACACCGGATCGCTTGAAATCCCATAACTCCGGAGTGTATGGCTTTGCAGTGCTGGAACGAGCACCAGACTGCCGGGGGCAATCTCAATGGTGGACCCACCCGGAAACATCAGAGCCCCTTCGCCAGTGAGGATATAGTGCAATGACACATTGACATCGTGGCCCATATTTAAATCGCAGTTACCACGTAGCTCACAAACAGCAAACGGTTCGGTAGCGATTTCAAGTTGATCAAATATATGTTCGAAGTTCACAAAGGGAAAATACGCCAAATACGGACTGAATGATACGTAATGCGGTGTATAAGAACCATTTCTGGACATATTGATACATCTAAGTCCATATAGTTAACACTCACTTCGCCACCTGAGAGAATTGAAACTATGTGTGATTTGCATGAAAACGAAAAAGGTCAACGCGAGATATCGCGCCGTGACGCACTGCGCGGTGCAGCTGCAGTCGGAGCAGCTGGTATAGCAGCTACCGTTACTGTCCAGGCCTCCGCAGGGGAAACCAACCCCTATGCTGAACCAGCTGAGCCAGCGCTGCCACCATCGAACATGAAACTTGATTTGTCTCGCACCGCACTGGTGGTAACCGACCCACAAATCGATTTTCTGCACCCCAACGGTGTAACTTGGGGAGTCATTGGGGCAAGTGTCGAAGAACACAATACCGTGGAAAATATTGAAACTCTATTCAAAACTGCAAAAGAAGCCGGACTCACGGTCGCAGTATCACCTCACTATTACTACCCTACGGATCATGGCTGGAAATTCGAAGGTGCTCTGGAAAAGTTAATGCACAAGATTGGTATGTTCGACCGTAAGGGCCCTCTAACTGTCGATGGCTTTGAAGGTTCCGGGGCGGATTTTATGCCGCAATACAAGAAATACATTGAAGATGGTAAAACCATCGTGACCTCTCCGCATAAAATGTATGGTAATGACACCAATGACCTTACTCTGCAGCTACGCAAGAATGGCATCGATCAAGTAATTCTTGCGGGTATGTCTGCAAATTTATGCACAGAGAGCCATATGCGAGAGTTGTTGGAAGACGGCTTCGAAGTCGCTGTTGTGAAAGACGCTACCGCTGCTGCAAAGCTTCCGGATGGCGATGGATATCTTGCCGCCATCATCAATTTTCGCTACATGGCCAATGCAGTCTGGAGCACAGAAGAGGCCGTTAAATTGATGAAAGGATAAGTTGTGCTAGGCAACACTACGTGCTGCAAGTTAATTGCAGCACTTAACCCATCAGGCTGATGAAAAAGGCCTGTTAGTTTAGCCAATCACGAACATGTCTCGACGTATTCGTGCGAAGTGAAAAAATTATGCGAAATTTTTTGTCAGAAAGTTCAGCTACGATCAAACTTGCCACTCGCCGTGACATCGTAAAACGCTCGCTGATAATCGCCGTAGTCGTGGGCACCATTCTGAACTTGATCAACCAGGGAGATGTGATGGGGGACATGGCACAGTTCGAACTCGGAAAGTGCATTCTGACGTACATGGTTCCGTACGGCGTTTCAACCTATGGAGCCGTTACAGCTCTCAGGGATCAAAATCACTAAGGCATTTCCATCCAAATAGTATTAAGAGAACGGCTAAAAAACGGTGCCCTTAGGCGCCATTTCTTTTCTACTTACCACCTGAAACCAGATATTGGGTAATTGATTTAAATAGGCTCACTGATGGCTTCAATGTCAACGGGCTTCGATAGGCTATCCGTGTGGAGGTGCGTTACGTTTTGTAATATTACCCGTAACCCAATGTCGGTCGAATATATACTCGTCTAATGAATACCAATCGCATTAGAAATAGCCAGTTTCAACTGATCGCGAGCGCAGCTTTGATCTGTAGTGCGTTGCTTGTAAGCGCGTGCTCTGGAAGCTCTGACCCCGGTGTTGATGGCTCATTGACGACGGTCGACGATGAGCTAAGTGAGCCAGCCCCTAGTGATGTTATGCAAGATCCACTCGAGCAGAACGACAACGATGATGTAAGCGAGCCAGCTCCTGCTGATGCTCTGCCAGATCCACTTGTGCAAAATGACACCGAGATACGGTTCAGCATAACAGTCCCGGCGATCATGTCTGATACGCTACAGCTTCGTCTGGTTTGGGGTGATGAAAACTTTCCCGCAAGTTGGGTAGGTGACGAAATGTGGTCGGCCTCCGCTGTGTTCCCTACCGATACACAGCATTCACTGGTCGTGACATTTAGCAATGACAATGGCGCTCTTATACTGGGCACATTCGAGACAGAGCTGCGCACGGGCACTAACGCCTCTGAAACCTTTGAGATCGAAGCGAATCAATTCGAAACCGTTTTATGGGACAACGATAACGATGGCGTGAGTAACATTGATGAGCAGCTTGCAGGGACGGACCCGCTAGTAGATGCTGATTCTTTATTGGAAATAGTTGATTTCATCATTATTAATTCACGCTCCGGGATATCGGTTACCAAAGACTTTGAATCGCGTTTAACCGATGAAAGACCGTTCTTCGAAGAAATTGTACGGGAGCCAAATTTTTCGTTTCAACCAGTAGAAGCTAATGACGATGTAGATATTGATGCGGACGGAAACGGAACACATACCTATGCATGGGATGCAGGTTCAACTTACTATAGTCGTACCGGGACGCGGACCCGCTCAGCAAACTCTATCTCTTGGGAAGGAGTGCAGGGGAACTTCAATGGGATTTCTTTTTTTCACAACGAATTTATAAACACCGTAACAGTTGTGGATGAGCGTACTCGTGAATTTGTGGAAGAAATTGAAGGTTCTCTTAACGGTGATTACTCCAAATACTGGCAGATCAGCACGCGTTTGACTGGAATTCTCATTGAAGGTACTTCGATGTGCGAAGCGGTAGCTGGAATGGGTTCAATGACTTTCACCAGCTTCAATCCTAACGATGCGGACACGGTAAGAACATTCAGTAAAGCTATTGATGATCAGTTCTGGAGGGTAGTAACCGAGCGCGATGGTGTAACCAGTGAGCATTTCGCACGCGATCTGAAAATGATTTATTCAGATGATCTGGGTAATGGATTGTTTATATGCGACTTCGTTGATATCTAGCAGCTGAAATTCAAGATGCGAAAGAGACAAGCAAAAAAACGGCGCTCTAGCGCGCCGTTTAATTTTATCTGACACCAGCTATTAACAGAGCCGGTATTTAAGCTGCAAGCATCTGCACCTTCAACTTCTTCATCGCCGCTTTTTCAATCTGGCGAATTCGCTCTGCTGAAACTTCAAATTCAGCAGCTAACTCGTGTAGCGTTGACTTCTCATCATCCAACCAACGTCGTTGCAAGATGGTGCGGCTACGATCATCCAGCGTTTGCATGCTGGTAGCCAAGCCTTCAAGCGCTTGATTGTCGGTGTCCGCTCGTTCAACAACGGCTGATGGGTCCATGTCGTCGGCGTGCAATACATCGGCAGGTGATAGGGCTTTGTCTACGTCGCTACCAATAGGCGCGTCGAAGCCGCTGTCTTTGCCGTGCATGCGTGATTCCATTTCCATCACTACCGAAGGCTCAACACCTAAGTCTTTGGCTACCGCTTGCACCTCGTCGTGGCTTAACCAGTTAAGTTGCTTCTTCGCGCTACGCAATTTGAAAAACAATTTACGTTGAGACTTAGTGGTTGCCACCTTAACGATGCGCCAGTTGCGAATCACATACTCGTGAATCTCAGCTCGAATCCAGTGAACCGCAAACGAGATCAGGCGAACGTTCTTATCTGGGTCGAAGCGCTTAACCGCCTTCATTAGGCCAATGTTGCCTTCTTGAACCAGGTCAGCCAGGGGCAGGCCGTAGCCTTTGTACGTGCGTGCAATATGCACCACGAAGCGCAGCTGTGACATAACCAATCCACGGGCCGCATCCAAGTCTTCGTCGTCGCGCAGCTTCCGGGCTAGCGTTTGCTCTTCTTCAGCACTCAGTAGAGTGATGTTTGAAATTTTTGATAAATAGCCGTTCAGGTCGTCGGCAACAACCGGTAGGGTCATCGCATTCTGTTTGGCAGTAAGGGCGTTACTCATAGGTATCTCCCAAGTTGTTTCGTTACGCTAATTTTAGCACTCACCAACATAGAGTGCTAATAATCGACCAAGTTCCACAATAGTTTAACTATTTTTGGCTTGTTTTTGACCAAAATAGGAGCATTATTGATAGTTAAATCAATGATTTAGATAATTCTAGATGCCAGTTCTACGATTTTGTAAGAATTGAGCTCTTGGTTGATAAAGCGTCACAATTGCGCCTAGCAGGCCCAAAATTGTGGCCGTGGCGATCACCAACAACAACTGTGACGCGGTTGGCATTATGAGTTCGAAGGTGCTCGAATACAGGTTTGATAGCTCGGCTGCAGGAGCTCGCAGCCAATGAAGCGCCAGCAACGCGATAGCGCAGGCGACCAAGCCACCCAGAAAACCGTAGAGTGCACCTGTGTAGAGCAGTGGGCGGTTGAGAAAGGATTGACTTGCACCTAATAGACGGGTCACATCCAGCTCAGTCTGACGGCGCAGTAGCTCTAGGCGAATCGTATTGCCTATGACCAACAGGGCGGTCAATGTTAGAAAGCCTGCCAATACCCAGCCCAGAATGCGGCCCAGGTTCAATACCGCTTGCAGCCGTTGAACCCAGCGTAGATCAAATTGCACCGAGTCAACCTCATCTTGTTTGGTCACGGATTTAGCCAATTGTTGAATTGCCGATTCTGACAACACGGCTGTGTCGGGGTAGATGATAATCGCGCCCGGTAGTGGGTTTTCACCAAGTACATCAATGGCCTCTCCAATATCGGCCTGTGCATTGAAGATGGCCAAGGCTTCATCGCGCGACACATAGCGGGCTTTCGCTACACCATCGAGCGTTTGAATTTTTTGCGTCAGATCAGCACCAGCAAGATCGGGTGTATCCAAGGTTAGGTATGCCGTGATGCTTTCTTCACCAACACTTTTATTACCCAGCGCTGCAAGTGAGCTTGCGGTGAATAAAATCAGCGCTGGCAACGCAAGCGTGATGCCGAAGACAAGCAGGGTTGTGAAGCTTGAAAATTTTCGCGAGCTTAGTTGACGTAAGCCTTGCGCCAGTGCATAACCTCGACGAGTGTAGGTCCAGGGCTTTGCGTGCTTTTGTTTATAGTTGTTGGGTCTTTGGTTGGTTAGTTCGCTTGGCACGGCCCCGACTTGGGCGGCCGTACGTCGCGCCTGGCTTTTTGCGCTTGCGGACTTTCCACGTTCAATTGCCATTACACGTACTCGCCTTGCGGGTAGTATTCGTTTTGATGAACGTCGGCGGCACGTCCGCCGGGATAGACATCAACCAGTTTGCCTTCATGTAGTTGTATGCGCGGGAAGTCAAACGTTTCCATTAAGCCTGTGTCGTGTGTTGCGACTAACACACTCACACCGGAGGCTGAAAACTGCATTAACAACTGCATGATGTCAGCGCTGATGTCGGCATCCAGATTTCCGGTTGGTTCATCAGCCAACAACAATCTGGGTTTTGCAACCACCGCCCTGGCAATGCCTACGCGTTGTTGTTCACCACCAGAGAGGCTTAACGGTTGATCATTAGCACGACCAGACAAGCCAACCCGATCAAGTGCGGCGTTAACGCGTTTTTTAATATCTCTAAATCGATACCCACCGATGATAAGCGGCAGGGCAACGTTATCGAATACCGTTCTGTCGTTTAGCAACTGGTTGTCTTGAAACACGATGCCCATTTGTTGGCGTAGCTTATGTTCTTGGCGTGGTTTTAGTCGACCAAGATCAATATCATCGATGATGATGTCGCCGCTGGTGGGTCTTTCTAAGCGTGCAATCAGCTTCAATAAAGAGCTTTTACCCGCGCCAGAGTGACCGGTTAGAAATGCAAACGCACCTGCGGGCATGGTGAAACTAACATCGTGCAGTGCAAATTTACCCGACGTGTATTCCAGTGAGACGTTCTCGAACCGAATCAAGCTTCACCCTCGTTATCTATAAGCGCATCTACAAAGCGCGTGGCTTCAAACACTTCAAGGTCGGCAACTTTTTCACCGACGCCAATAAAGCGAATTGGTAGGCCGGTTTTTTCTGCAACGGCGAACACCACCCCACCTTTGGCAGTACCATCGAGTTTGGTGATAACCAAACCATCAAGTGCCATGGCTTCATTAAATTGTTCAGCTTGACTTAAAGCATTTTGACCGGTGCCGCCATCGAGTACGATCATGGTTTCGTGAGGTGCGTTGTCATCTATCTTCGTGAGTACGCGTTTTACTTTACGCAATTCATCCATTAAGCCAGATTGCGTGTGTAGTCGCCCAGCGGTGTCAGCGATAAGCACATCGATACCGCGCGCTTTGGCCGATTGCAAAGCATCGAAAATAACCGATGCAGAATCAGAACCAATATCTTGTGCAATAACGGGAACATCATTTCGCTCCCCCCAGGTTTGCAGTTGCTCAATCGCGGCGGCGCGAAACGTATCGCCTGCTGCCAACATCACGCTTTTGCCGCCGTCTTGTAATTGCTTGGCAAGTTTACCAATCGTCGTGGTTTTGCCAGCACCGTTAACGCCAACCACAAGAATCACAAACGGCGAATCGGAATCTGGAATTTCCAAGGGCTGTTCAACTGGTTGTAAAATATTGATCAGCTCTTCGCGTAAGGCTTCGCGCACAGCATCAGAGTCTTGTAGTTTGTCTCGTTTGGCTCTGGCTTGCAGTGCATCAATGACCCGGCCCGTTGCAGCAACGCCTACATCGGCCATAATCAGCTGTGCTTCGAGCTCTTCGAGCAGATCGTCGTCAACCGGTTTTTTACCGCGTAGAAATCCGAGCAGGTTTTCAGTAAAGCGCGAGCGTGTTTTTTGCAGCTTATGATCGAGTTCAGGTTCATCTACCTTAACCTGATCTGCACCCTCGGCTTGGTCTTGCGCGTTTGCTTGACGGTCGGCTTTTTGCCGTTTTAGAAAACTGAAAATACCCATCTGGTACGATTGTCACCTGGTGTTGTCTTGTAAATTTGTCGCAGCTGCGCTGGTGGAGAATTGCCCTAGTATCCTATCATTGCCTATGGACAATCATTCCAAACCTAGTCGATCAAATCGAGGCGCGAAAAGTGGCCACCGATCGGGCGCTGGCAAAAACAGCTCAGCGGGTCTTATAAGGATAGTCGCTGGGAGCTGGCGTGGCCGGAAAATACCCGTTGTCGATGCTGACGGATTGCGACCCACCGGCGACCGGGTACGCGAGACCCTGTTCAATTGGTTGCAACTTCACATCCCTGGACGCAGGTGCCTGGATTTATTTGCTGGCAGTGGCGCACTTGGCTTAGAGGCTGCCTCGCGTGGCGCTGCGAGTGTGAGCTTGGTTGAGTCATCAGCTCGGGTGTCCAGCCAATTGCGCGAAACCCTGCGCGACTTGGGCGCCGACGAGTCTGTCACCCTACACAGCAATACCGCAGAAGCTTTTTTAGCGACTGAGCCTGAGCCTTATGATGTTATTTTTGTGGACCCGCCTTTTGATTTACAAGTGCATGAGCGCATATTGAACACGCTTGTTCCTTATTTAGCACCTGAGGCCTTGGTGTACGTGGAGCTGCCAACGGCTCAACGAGAGTTGCTAGAGCGGTTGCCTGCCGAATTGGAAGTGGTGAGGGATAAACGCTTTGGTGATGTGACCGTCTTCCTATTGCAGCATGTGGGCGTTGCGCCTTGAACTAATTTCGCGCACACTTCAAATGAGCATTCGTCAGTGAAAATCCTATGCAAGTGACCGCAATCTATCCAGGCACCTTCGACCCTATGACCGTCGGGCACATCGATGTGGCTACGCGTGCCAGTAAAATGTTCGATGATCTGATTATCGGAGTGGCGGGTGACCCGAGTAAAAAGAAGTCTCCGTTTTTTGATTTGGAAGAGCGAGTTGATATGGCATCGCGCATGTTGTCTGATCTGCCAAATGTGCAAGTAAGGCCGTTTTCTGGATTGTTGGTGGACTTTGCGGCTGAAATTGAAGCTGGCGTCATTGTACGGGGGCTTCGCGCTATTTCAGATTTTGAGTACGAAGTGCAAATAGCAGGAGTAAATAGGCATTTATCTCCAACCATTGAAACCGTGTTTATTGCAGCATCACAAGACTTCACCTTTTTGTCATCCAGCATCGTGCGCGAAATTGCCAAACTTGGTGGTGATTACAGTGACTTCGTACACCCTGTAGTAACGCAAGAATTCGAACGTAAGTTAAACGCGTAATAAATTTTTAATTTAATTAGAAGAACTATCATCATGGCTCTATGGATAACAGACGAATGCATTAACTGCGACGTGTGCGAACCCGAGTGCCCGAACGATGCCATCTACATGGGTGAAGAGATCTACGAAATTCATCCGCACTTGTGCACCGAATGTGTCGGTCATTTCGAAGAGTCGCAGTGCACCATTGTTTGCCCTGTGGAATGCATATTGGTTGACCAGAAAAATCCCGAATCCAAAGAACAGTTGCAATTAAAGTACGAGAGCCTTATGCGTAATCCTCCATCAAGCTCTAACTAAGCGCGGCGATACGCTGCTGTGAATGGCTTTTTTTGAAGCCAAAACCTCTATCCTTTCTCGTTTTTATCTAGTTTACAAAAAGGTAAATTCAGCGCAAAGCCCTCGCAAAGCTCAGCGCCGATACTGTTTTCAACGGAAGACGCACTACCGCGCTTCCAACTGAACACTAACCTTAAATTTTTAACTAAACGAGAGACTATATTATGAAAACTTCAATCGCCAAAATCGCAACTGCTATCGCTCTAACTGCATTGGTGGCAGGTCCTGCCGCTGCCATGGTTACGCAAAGTGGTTTGAACCAAGATGTGCTTTCTGCATTGAGTGCTGATAGCAACATCTCCGCTACTGTCCAAAACGGTGTTGTAACGCTATCTGGTTACTTTGCTGATGCTATTGACAAGAATGCAGCGCTTCAAGCCGCATTAGACTCTGATGGTGTTGAGCGAGTAATCAACAACGCTTTTCAATCGAACTAGCTCCAAACCTTTCTAAGTTCCTCCTCCTAATTAGGCTGGCCTCGTGCCAGCCTTT
Source organism: uncultured Granulosicoccaceae bacterium (assembly GCA_938035945.1). Taxonomy (GTDB): domain Bacteria; phylum Pseudomonadota; class Gammaproteobacteria; order Granulosicoccales; family Granulosicoccaceae; genus Granulosicoccus. The sequence goes on along the minus strand of CALHOU010000002.1, from coordinate 93,642 downwards.
TTTTATTCGTTTCTGACCAATTCAATCGCTGCGCGTAAATCGGATCGATACTTACTTTCCGTGATACTCCAAGCTACTAGGTAGCTTTTTGGAGTCTCCTGATTTTGCATATCAATCAATTGGTTTAGACCGCAGGTCGTGTATAAGTGCTCCAACAGCGAGTCAGGCTCAATGGTGGGTAGTTCACTAATATTTTGTCGTAATTCGTTTACAGCAGACATGTATTTCCCTCGATTATGTCAATAACGATTCATAATTTTTATGGCCAAAAACTGCCGTCAACCTTTGTATTGCTGACCATAAGACTTTAATATGCGTTGATGCAATTTTCAGTAACATTACGGTAACAGAGCCAGATTTCATTCGTATGGATAAGTTAGACATACACCTTGGCGCTATCCAGTGCAGGTTTTATCTCTAAATCCGATGTGAACCACCTGAAATTGTTATGTTAGCTCACTAGTTCTGTGAGGGCCGGTAGTGCTAATTGTGGTGTGAGGCCCGTGGTGAGTGTGTTACAAAGAAGTTTGCAGGGCGTAATAGTTTTATCCGTTAACCAGATCATCAGCAGCGCTGCGTCTGAATTTATAGAGATAACCATGAGCATTACCTTATACACAGCACCGGTCAGCATTGGCTGGGTGTCGCACATTGCTTTGGAAGAATCGGGCTTACCTTACAAGGCAATTGCGCTGGATTTTTCTAAACAAGAGCAAGCTGGAGGGGAATACTTAAAAATAAACGCCAAGGCAAGGGTGCCGTCTTTAGTGGTTGAAGAAGGTGTGATTACAGAAACGCCGGCAATCCTGACTTATCTTGCGCAAATAGCCCCTGACTCACCACTAGGTTTGCCAAACGATCCGTTTCAAGAGGCAACTATAAATGCGTTTAATTGCTACTTGTGTTCAACCGTACATGTTGCTCATGCGCACAAAATGCGCGGGCATCGTTGGGTTGATGATGAAGCGGCAAAGAAAGCGATGACAGATAACGTGCCCAAGACCATGGGCTTGGCGATGGACTTGGTAGAGCGCGATATGCTTAAAGGACCGTGGGTACATGGTGATAGGTTTAGCACTAGTGACCCGTACCTGTATCGTATGTCGACATGGATGGAATCTGATGGCGTTGATGTCAATAATTACCCAAAGGTTTTGGCTCACCGAAATGCCATGGATGAACGAGCGTCGGTTCAGGCTGTTAAAGCTTTTTTTGCATAGGTTTCGGTCGGATATCCTGCTTAACGCTGGCAGGTCGTGCAATAAAAAGTTGAACGCTGACCGAGTACCTTTTGCTTAATCGTTGCTTTGCATGCTTGGCAATCCTCGCCCGCTTTACCATAGACGAAAAGCGATTGTTTAAAATACCCGGGTTCGCCATCACTATTGACGAAGTCACGCAAGGTGGTGCCGCCTTGATCGATAGATTGGTTTAGTATTTTTTTTATTGCCTCAACCAGTTTTTCGCATTCAGCATGACTGACCCGACCAGCGGCGCGGCCCGGTCGAATACCTGCCATAAACAACGCTTCGCTTGCGTATATGTTGCCTACGCCTACAACCACATGGCTATCCATAATCAGATTTTTAATCGCTGTTTTGCGTTTTCGCGTCGCTCTAATTAAATGGGCTCCATCAAATTCATCTGTTAATGGCTCCGGGCCAAGTTTAAAGAGCAGTTTATGCGTGGGTTCATCGGCTTTTTGCCATAACAAGCAGCCAAAGCGTCGAGGGTCGTGAAAACGTAGCAGCGCACCATTACTTAATTGCATTTCTACATGGTCGTGTTTTCGTCTTGGTTCACTGTTGTCTGTGCAAATACGCAAACTGCCCGACATGCCTAAGTGCACGATGGCTTGGCCAATCTTGGTTTTTATTAAAATATATTTACCACGTCGATCAACACTGATAATGGTTTGGTTTTTTAGTTGTTTAATGGTTTTTGGAATAGCCCATCGCAATTGCCATTGGTGGATGGTTAAGCTGGTTATGGACTGATCGAGCAGGTAGGGTTCAATTCCCCTGCGGGTGGTTTCAACTTCTGGTAGCTCTGGCATGGCCCATTGTAGTCAAGCCTTAGGGGGCGAGCAAGGCATCCAAGCGCGTGTTGCTAATGGCGTAGGCGAAATTGCCTTTGGTTCTGATTAAGGTACGGTCTTGATAACGCAGCATTTGTGCGATAGCAGCATCGGGCTGCTTGGTGGTACTTAGCGTCCATTCTTCAGGATTTGCATTTGCATCTGCACTCAAGTCCTCTGGCCAGGCGGTAACTTTGTCTGCCTGTAAATCGAGTAGTTTTTGTGGCTGTGCAAGTTGCGTTGTGTTGCTTGGTTGAATCAAATACACATCATCGGGCAGTTCTGTGAACACGCTTAAGTCAGCAAATGCGCTAACCCCGCCATGAATTAACGACCACACCCAACTTGGCACAAAGCTTACTTTGCCATCAACCAAGGTATATCGACGTTCACCGCCGGCGTCGGTGTTACCCAGTTGAAATTCACGCGAACCAATGATAACGCTGGCAGTGGGTGTGGCTAAACCGGTTGCTGGTAGGTCCACGTCGTTGGTGTTGTAACCATCGAATGCCGCGCTACCTAAACTCAATAGAGGATTGATTCGTTGAGCATTGGCGCCTAAAGAATAGGGTGCCACCATTTTCCAGTTCGCGTCAGCACCGGCAAGCTCAATGTTTGGGTGACCACGGCGTTTAATCACTATGGAATTTATGTTTTCGTTTATGGCTTGTGTTGCTTGCTGATCGCCGAGCTCCATCCAGGCTATAAGTCCTATAAGGGCTGCGAACAACACACATAGGCCAATGGTCAGTTGCGAACGTTTAGCGGCGTGTGAGCGCATTATCGGCGGCGTCGCCAGGCCATAAGCCCTGCAATTACAAACATCGATAAGGGCAGAGCGCCTAATAGTGCAGCGCTTATGATCACGATAGAACGGCTGGTCAAAGTCAAAGTGGCATCAGGTGCTGGCATGGTCACAAACGCCAAGGCTTCAGATTCACCTGACAACCACAGCATCAGGCTTTCAGAAAAACCTAAGTTCGCGCCATTACCAATAAATTGATTGGATGCAAAATCCGCATCGCCAATGACTGCAATACGTTGTAGCCTGCCATTGATCTTGCGCTCGATGGTGACGCCAACGACTAGAGGGCCGGCTTGTTCATTGCTGTTTTCATCAAACTTGATTGCACCTTCCAGCGCACCGGTTTCAGTCCAGCTGGCTTCGGGTGTTTGCAGTAAGGGCAGTAAGGTTTGACCGGCTAAAGGCGTGACCGCAAGCGCTTTAGCTTGTGGTAATAAAATGGGGCTGGTTAATCCTTGCGTGACGGGGTGTTGGGCAAAACTATTTAAAATCACAAAGCTTGCGGAACCCTGATTGGCAGCTTGGCTTGCGGTGTCAATAATCACACCTGGCATAAAATCAATGCCAAGCTCTAAGCCTAAGGCTGTTAAACCTGAGCCGGTTTGTCGATTCAACGCCGTTTCGCTAACCCACAACAAACTGCCGCCTAGATTAATGTATTCAAGTAGGCCCGCTAACTCACCAGGGAAATAAGGTCGGCGTGGGTCGGCTATCACGAGCACGTCAACATCATCGCTAATGCGTGGGTGGGTGACCAAGCTTAAAGCCTCGCTGTTCAGTCCGATGCTTTGTAAGCGAGACGACAAGGTGGTCCAGTTGTTTGGGCCAACTTCTGTGGCACTGCGTTCTTCATGGCCGACGACGAAGGCAAGCTTGCGTTCACCTTCCCTATTGAGTTGACGCAAAGCGCCAGTTAATGAACGTTCAGACACAGATTGCAAGCGTTGTTCACGACCCATACCCGTTACTATCAATTCTCCGCCAGCAGCAGCATTAAGTTGTCTGGCTTTTTCCGGGTCGGTCTCTGGGTTAACGAACTCCAAATTGATTAAGGCGTTGTGCTTTTGATAGCGTGAAACCAATTCGGTTAAAGTGCTACGTTGATTCGCGTTTGGTCCAACCACGGCCAATATGTTAACCGGGCCTTGCAAGGATTTAACCGCAGCAACAGTTTGTTCACTCAAGGCATGACGTTTGTTTGCCGTGAGGTCTTTACTGATATTGGTACGGCCAGCAATCCAGATTACAGCCAACGCAATACCCACCAAAAGCAAGGAGAGCAAGCTGTGTTGAAGTGATGAGCGTTTCATTGATGCTTAGCCAACATGTCGAAGTGAGTCTAAGCGCACGATGGTTAACGCAATAAATAAGAATATTAGCACCAGAAAATAAGCCACATCCGCTGTGCCGATATAGCCTTGGAAAAAACTGGCCAAGTGGGTGGGAATGGAAAATAAAGCCAACGCGTTCATTAGTGAACTGCCATTGCCCGCACTACCGAGTAACCATAGCAATACGAGCAGCAACACGCTGGCTGCCACGGCAATGATGGCGTGCTTGGTCATTGACGAAAAGAACATGCCGATGGCTGCAAACGCTAGGCTTGCCAAGGCCAGGCCCAAGGTGGACGAACTGAGCACGCCAATATCCAAGTTGGTGAACAACCGCATAAACAATGGCATGACACAGGCCAGCAACACCATTAATAAAATAACCAAGCTTATCCCGAAGAATTTACCCAGAACCATGGCCGTTGTTGAAACGGGAGAGGATTGCCATAGTGCTAAGGTTTGCTGGCGGTGTTCATCACTGAAACTTTTCATCGCCAACAACGGTGAGACTAAAGCAAACACCATCACTAACGGCGCAAGATAACGAACCGCTAAAAAACCGCTTAAACCGGTCGGATGATCTTGTGCCGCAAGACTTGGTTGAATATCAAGATAAGTTTCCAGTGCCTGTAAAAATAAATAAGCGAACACTAATGCCAGCACACCCGCGATAAGCCAGGTTTGCGCGGAACGCAATAAAGATCGGGACTCAGAGCCGGCTATTGCACCAATCATGCGTTGGCAGCCTGGGGTTGTTCGCGAATTAAATTTGTGAATAGTTCTTCGAGCTGCTGGTTGTCGCCGGTTACATCGGCCTCATGAATCAATCGACCTTGATGTACCACAGCAATTCGATTGCACACGGCTTGGGCTTCATTGAGTAGGTGGGTGGAGAAAATCACGGCGCGCTTGCTACCAGCTTCTTTGATAATGCGTCTCATGCCCTGCATTTGATTTGGGTCGAGTCCGTTACTGGGTTCGTCGAGAAGCAATACATCGGGTTCGTGCACCAATGCCTGGGCCAGTCCTACACGCTGACGAAAACCTTTTGACAGTTGTCCAATACGTTGGCGTTCAACGCTGTGTAAATCGCATTGGCTTAAAACTGTTTCTACTTTTTCCGGTATCTGAGCTTTGTTCACGCGGCGCAACTTGGCACACAGTTGTAAATAGGCTCTAACACGCATCTCGGTGTAAAGCGGCGGCGTGTCTGGTAGGTAGCCGATTCGTTGACGTGCAGCTAATGGCTCGTCGCGCATGGAATAGCCACTGATTTTGACTTCACCGCTGTCGGGTACCAGGGTGCCAGAGAGCATTTTTAAGGTGGTTGATTTTCCAGCGCCGTTTAATCCCAGTAGACCCAATACGTCACCGCGTTGCAAGGATAATGAGATGGATTCGATCTGCGCATCCGGACTTAAACGCCGGTGCAACTGTGTTGCTTCAAGCAACTTATCGGTCGAATTGGCGGTGTTACTGAGCATGGAATGAAATCGTGAGCGCGAGCGCTTTGCCGTCTTTGTCTGATTATAGTGTAGTGGGTAACTGTTTATTAACGTCAAAAACTGATCATTAAACTCGCACAAGCTTGGAAAGGTTCTGTATGGTTGGCCTTCGATTTTATTTGCGTATCTCGAGGTGGTAATGATTTTGCTCGGAATGTTGGACGTATCTGTGTGGACGCTGGTGATATGGACCTTGCTAAGCTGCCACATAACGCTGTTGTCGGTGACAGTGTTTTTACACCGTGCTCAGGCACACCGATCAGTTGATTTACACCCGGTTCTGGAACATTTTTTCCGCTTTTGGTTGTGGTTGACCACCGGCATGGTCACTAAAGAGTGGGTGGCTGTCCATCGTAAGCATCACGCTCGAACAGAAGGACCCGAAGACCCGCATAGCCCACAAATTTACGGTATCAAGAAAGTCCTGTTAGAGGGTGCCGAGTTATACCGAGAAGCCGCAGCGGTTGAAAGCAACCTTGAGAAATACGGCAAAGGCACACCGGATGATTGGCTAGAGCGCAACGTGTATTCACGTTTTATCTATCTTGGTGTTGGTTCTCTAGCTGTCCTGGAATTTGCCCTGTTTGGTTTAGCCGGCATTGCCGTATTTGCGATTCAAATGCTGTGTATTCCGGTGTTGGCTGCAGGAGTGATCAATGGCTTGGGTCATTTCTGGGGTTATCGCAACTTTGAAACAACCGATTCCGCCACCAATCTGACGCCCATTGCGGCCATTATTTGTGGTGAAGAGCTACACAACAACCACCACGCTTATCCCTCATCTGCTCGATTCTCATTGCGACGCTGGGAGTTTGATCTGGGGTGGGCTTACTTGCGTGTGTTTAGCTGGTTGCGCTTAGCCAAGATTCGGCGCGTTGCACCTCAGCCAGTATTTCGTAAAGGCAAGGAGCAAATGGATATGGACACCGTCAAGGCGATCATTTCCAGTCGTTTGCATGTGCTGGATAGCTATGCGCGCAGCGTGATGAAGCCTGTTCATGCTAGTACCCTGAAATCATTAGATAAATCACAACAAAAGCCGTTGAAGTCGATTGCCCGTGATCTGTTTAAAGGGCAGGCCATGCTCGATGAAACCGCGCGCTCCAGGGTCGCAGCGGCTGTCGCTGGCAGCCATGCGCTGGAAACTGTGTACGAGTATCAGTACAAGCTGCAAGCCATTTGGCAGGCAGCGGGAGCCAATCAAGAAGCACTAAAGCATGCTTTGCAGGAGTGGTGTCGTCAGGCGGAAGAGACTGGCATCGATTGCCTGCAGGATTTTGCCGATCGCTTGCGTGGGTATGGTTTGAAACCGTTTCCTGGCTGATATTTGCGACCTGGTGGACTTAGTGTGCGTCCGCCAGGTAAGGATGCGCTCCCATCATGCTTTTGGCGGGCATGGCTGTGCAATTATTTCGCAATTATTTGCGAAATGTACTTGAGCCTTGGCAGACAATTCGCTATCCTTCGCGGGCTAAGCGTTAACAAATTACTTTTTCGGAGTCTTCGATGTCTAGAGTGTGCCAAGTGACCGGTAAAGCACCAATGTCCGGCAACAACGTGTCGCATGCCAAGAACCGGCGTCGTCGTCGTTTTCTGCCAAATCTGCATACCCACCGTTTTTGGGTTGCCAGCGAAAACCGCTTTGTGACACTTCGGTTGTCATCAAAGGGTATGCGAATCATCGACAAGCGTGGTATCGACGCTGTGTTGAAAGATATTCGTGCTGGTAAAGCAGCTTAATCCCAACGTACCAGGAGATAAGAAATGCGAGACAAAATTAAAATGGTATCGAGTGCGGGAACGGGTCATTTCTACACGACCACTAAGAACAAACGCACCATGACCGAAAAGCTGGAAATGAAGAAGTTCGACCCTAAAGTACGTAAGCACGTTATGTACAAGGAAGCGAAAATCAAATAATTGGGTTTGCTGCCGTGTGGGTGGCACATCTTTAAGTTTGTGTAGTCTCGAAGAAGCCCGATAACCATCGGGCTTTTTTATGCCTGCAAACTTATGCTCAGCGATAATGCGATGAGGTTGGCATGGATAAGGTTTTCATCAAGAATCTGGAAATAGACGCCATTATTGGTATCTATGATTTTGAGCGCACCCAGCCACAGAAAGTGGTGTTCGATTTAGAGATGTCTTGGGATATTTCAAAGGCGGCCAAATCAGAAAACATTGATGATGCGCTTAACTACAAAACCTTATCCGATCACTTAAAAGACTTCGTGGGTAAGAGTGAATTTCTATTGATTGAAACCTTGGCCGAACGCGTGGCGACGATTGTGTTGGAAGAGTACGGTGTTTCCAAGGTAGTTCTGACTTTGTATAAGCCTGATGCGCTCGACGGAGAAACCAATGTGGGTGTTGAAATTGTTCGGCATGCCAAAGCGGCAAAATCACGACCGGGTTTCGTCGTTTAACGACCATGCAGGTAAACAGTGCTCATTCTTTGCCAGAACCGGATGAGATTGCGGTTCAGCACTCGCAACAACTGCTCGCGCATATTCATCAATCTTTGCAGTCGGCGCCTTTGTCATTTGCCCAATACATGCAGATAGCCTTGTATCAACCAGGTCTGGGTTACTACATGGCTGGAGCGCAAAAGTTTGGCGCCAAAGGTGACTTTATCACCGCGCCGGAGGTCTCACCACTGTTTGGTCAGTGCGTCGCTGCCCAGTGTTTGGACGTGTTGAAGCTCTTGCCTAAAGCCAGCGTGCTCGAGCTAGGCGCGGGCAGTGGGCGCTTAGCGGCTAGCGTGTTGGATGCCATGCAAGAGGCGCCGCCAGAACATTATTTTATTCTCGAACCCAGTGCCGAGTTGCAAAAGCGTCAGGCAATATTTTTAGCCGACGTTTTGACGGCGGAGCTGTTCGAGCGGGTGCAATGGCTTGATGCCTTACCGCAAGACTTTGTTGGCATTTGCATTGCCAACGAGGTGATGGATGCGTTACCGGTGGAGCTATTCACAAAACAGAAATCACAAGTGCAGCAAGTGTGTGTACGTGCAACCAACGATGGTCTTGAGTACACAGTGCGCGATGCACCTGATGAGTTAAAAACCTTGGTAACTGAGCTTGAGAATGAACTTGGTGTGCCGTTCGCCGATGGGTATCGCAGCGAGGTGAGCGCTCTTTTAACACCATGGGTGCAGTCTTTAGCAAAGATGATGAAGAAAGGGGTGGTGCTGTTGTCGGACTACGGTTATCCGCGCAAAGAGTTTTATCTGCCTGAGCGTGTCAATGGTACTTTGGCTTGTTATTACCAACACCATTTTCACGATGATGTATTTTTTTATCCCGGCTTGCAAGACATCACGGCACACGTCGACTTTACGCGTGTTGTAGAAGCGGGAAGTGGGGCCGGTATGGCTTTACTTGGCTACACATCGCAAACCGGATTTTTGTTAAACAATGGCATCAGTTCACTCGGAGCCGCTGAATTGGAAAAATGTACCACCGAGCAAGCGCAGCTAACACTGTCAAAACAAATTAAAACCTTGACCTTGCCCGGCGAGATGGGCGAGCGATTTCAATTCATGGCACTGGGTAAGAACTTTGCTACGCCACTGCAAGGCTTTACTAGCCAAGAACTTTCTTACCGTTTATAAAGCGCACCAACTGAGCAAACGATCATGGAAACAGCACATATAATTTGGCTTGCTTTGGTGCAGGGCCTAACAGAGTTTTTACCTGTATCGAGTTCTGCGCACTTGATTCTCGTACCCAATTTACTAGGCTGGCCTGATCAAGGATTAGCGTTTGATGTGGCGGTGCACTTGGGTACGCTTATCGCTGTGGTGGCCTTTTTTAGGCACGACATAGTAAAACTGTTTTTAGCGTGGATTGGCTCAATCAGTGGCAAAGGCATGAGCGCTGAAGCACGGTTAGCCTGGGGGGTTATTGTCGGGACCATACCGGCGGGCCTTGTTGGCTTGTTGTTCAAAGACTATATCGAAGTGTATCTGCGATCACCGTTGGTTATCGCCACCACCACCATCATATTTGGATTGCTACTATGGTTTGCCGATAAGCGGGCCAAGTTAAAACGTGATGAACTCTCGCTTAGTTGGCAAGATTTCCTGGTGATCGGTGGTGCGCAAGCCATCGCGCTAATACCAGGCACATCTCGCTCCGGCATTACCATTACTGCTGGTTTGCTGTTGGGTTTAACTCGGGAAGCGGCTGCGCGTTATTCTTTTTTACTCTCTATTCCAATTATAGTTTTATCAGGACTTGGGGTAACTGGGGACTTAGTCAAAAGCCCCGATCCAGTCGATTGGAATGCGCTGCTATTAGGGACGGTATTGGCAGCGATAAGCGCGTTTGCTTGTATCCACTTTTTCTTAAGCTGGATAAACCGCATTGGCATGCTGCCGTTTGTTATTTACCGACTACTGCTCGGCGCATTTTTATTCTTTGTTTTTCTAACCTAGCATGCACTACGGGTGTGGTACGGCGATCTCAAAGGTCTTGCCACCGGTAGCGTGAACCGAGTCGTTTGCACGTACAGTGATCGTTTTAACCGACGCTGGAATGCTTACGCGAACCGAACGTGTGAAGGGCATTTCGTTTACGTGTGGGTGGGCCAGTTCTCTAACCCCTAAAACATTGCCCGACTCGTCGAGCACATCCCAGCGATTGGCGTAGTGGTCCCAACCGGTGTCATCGTGATTAAGCGTTGCATTCACGCGAAACTTCCCGTCACCTATAGACTCAATAGTGACATCAATAACATCAACCTCGCCTGCATAGGCTGTGGTCCACGCAGTGGCCGTTAACAATACAGCCATTAATCCGGGTAGTGCGAAGAGACGTAATAGTTTCATGATGGTTAAAACCCTCTAACAAGATTGACTGATAAACTAGCGATGTACACAAATTACCCAAAAACTTTGACATCAGGTATGCAGCAAAATTCCGTAAAACCGATCTCGCCAGTGCTTCAGTTTGTGCTGCTCCTGAGCCCCGTGGTCATGAGTTGCTTTTTTTTAGTGTACGCGCTTGCTGGCGTGGTTGTCGAAGGGCGGCACAAGGTGAACTGGTCGATAGAGGCTCCCGGTGTTGCGATCTGGGTTGGTGCCGGCATTATCCTATACAGCGTATGTGTGCTGCTCTACGCATGGTGGAAAGGGGCGGTTCGTTATCACGTGCTTAATTTGTCCAGCTGGGGCCATATTCTGCTGGCAGTAATGCTAACCATTTCCGTTTTTGTCTCGGTGAAGTTATAGTCGAAGCTTCATCTGGGGATTGCGATGGACGATACCTATCAACACAACAATAATAATAAAAATCGAAAGCACACGATAATGAGAACTGATTCACATAGCCTTTTTTATCAGTCTATGGGGCTTGCCACATGACTTTTGATTTTTCGCCTAATAACTTATTTAGGGTTCGGCATTTGCGTTTTAAGCGTCTTTGGCTGGCGTTTGGCTTGTTGTTAGTTAGCGGAGTTACCTATGCTTCGGTGGCGAGTGTCCCGCAACAAGTAACTTCGTTGGTTCTCAACGATAAGCTGACGCATGTCGTTGTTTACGCTGGGCTGATGGGCTGGTTTGCGCAAATTTTCCGCCACGACCTCACTCGCTTAATTTTCGTGTTTTTGCTTATTGCCATGGGCATAGGGATCGAATTTTTACAGGCCGCTAATCCTTCGCGCCAGTTTGAGGTGCTCGATATGGTGGCGAATACCTGTGGAGTAGTTTTAGCCTGGGCGTTGGCGTACACATGGGTCGGCACGGTATTGTGGCGAGTCGAAAGTTTTTTGTTCAATACCGCTAAGCCAAACGCATAAGCCCAATGGCATAAAACCTGAGCGCACGCGCTAAATGCTGCAATGCGTGTTAGCTAGGCTACAATCGTTTTCTGCACGCACAGGAAAGATTGGGGTTACACATGTCAAATTGGCACTTAGCGCAGTTGAATATAGCGCACTTGCTAGACGATCTAGCATCAGAGTTACTCACTGATTTTGTCGCAAACTTAGATCGTATCAACTCCCTGGCCGAAAATTCTCCCGGGTTTGTTTGGCGCCTGATCGAACCGGAAAACCCGACCGTGCCCAATCATGGTTTCGACAATGAATATATCGTTAATCTGTCGGTCTGGGAAAATATCGAATCACTGCACGACTACGTTTATCGCACGGCACATAAAGACATTATGCGGCGCAAAACCGAATGGTTTCACCGCATGCCACGATCGCACATGGTGTTGTGGTGGATACCGGCCGGTGAGATTCCAACGGCGGCGCAGGCAAAAAATAAATTGGAACACTTGCAATTGAATGGGCCAACGGAACAAGCGTTTACCTTCAGGCAAGCGTTTACCAAGCCTGCCTAAGGCTTTTTGGGCTGAAGCTTTAAGTAGGCGTCGATAGCGGTTATTTCATGCTGCTTGATCACGGTCGATATCTGCATTTTATTCGGTTCGCTTTTGGCAATTTGTGCAGCATTAATCCCCATCATGGCCGCAGCGCACGCTTGTAAATGTTCTGCTTGAGGGTACTCGGTCAAATCTTCAATCGTTGCTAGTGCATGCGCCTTCGCTACTATTATAAAATCATCGAAGCGTTCCGGTCTTCTCGCTACGTCAAGCGATTTTAGTAAGCTGTGTAATTGGCTTGCGTCTAAGGAACCTGAAGCGTGTGCTTTGTGTACAAAGCGTGCACCGAGTACGCACAGGTCTGCGAAGGCACTGGGCACTCTTAGTCGGCTACAAAATGCATCTAACGACACGGCATGTTCAGGACCAAAGCCTACACACAAAGTGGCAAAGCGCACTTTTGCATCGGTACTTAGCAAGCACGCCATATCCAGGTTATCCAACATGGCGTGGGTAAAATCAGCTTGGCCTGTTTGCTCCGTGCTGCGAGTAAATGCATCATGAAGCTCAGGCATCACTCGTTGTAATGCATCGCATTGCATTAAGCTTGTAAAAAATGCACGGGGATTTTTTGCACCCAAGCTGGTTTCCAATTCCTGCCACACGCGCTCGGCCACAAGATTATCCACTTCACCGCTTTGCACCATCGATCGCATTAGCGCCATGGTGTCCTGATGGATGTTAAATCCCAAATCAGAAAATCTTGCCATGAATTTCGCAACTCGCAGCACGCGAACGGGGTCTTCTGCAAAAGCTGGTGACACATGCCGTAGCAGGCGATGTTGAATGTCTTGCTGACCGTTGTGTGGGTCAATTAATGATTTGTCATCATCTTCGGCGATGGCGTTAATAGTTAGATCGCGGCGCAGTAAGTCCTCTTCCAGTGTGACTGAGCTGTCAGTGTCGAAGGCGAAGCCGCGATAGCCTGGGCCAGTTTTGCGCTCGGTTCGGGCCAGCGCATATTCCTCGTGGGTTTCAGGGTGTAAAAAAACAGGGAAATCCTTGCCGACGGGCAGATAACCCGCATCGAGCATCGCTTGCGGGGTTGCGCCAACGACGACCCAATCGTTATCGACTACGGGTAGACCCAGTAGTTTGTCTCTTACAGCGCCGCCAACCAGATAAGTTTTCATGGCGCCCGATGTTACACTGTCGGCCATGCTAGTACATCGAAACAGTGCGCTTGCAGCGCTTATTTTTTTGACATTCTTGCTTGGTGGTTGCAGCACGGTCAGTTACTACTCACAGGCGGTGAGTGGTCACTTAAAACTGATGAGTGCGCGAGAGCCGATTGATGAACTGCTCAGCAGTGATAAGACCGATCCTGAGCTGCGCAAAAAATTGCAAACATTGGTCGATGCACGGCAATACGCTGTTGATAGCTTAGGCCTTCCCGAAAACGATAGTTACAACACCTACGCTGCCACCGGACGGCGCTTCGTCACATGGAATGTGGTTGCCGCGGAAGAGTTTTCTTTGAGCGCTAAAACATGGTGTTTTCCCGTTGCTGGGTGCGTTAGTTATAAAGGCTATTTTGCCGAAGAAGATGCGAGAGCGTATGCGCAGGAATTACTCGATGAGAATTTGGATGTAAACGTGGGCGGTGCTACCGCGTACTCCACACTGGGTTGGTTCGATGACCCCGTGCTCGACACCATGTTGAACGGTGGCGATATCCGCTACGTAGGAACACTTTTCCACGAGCTTGCCCACCAGGTGCTTTACATAAAAGATGACAGTAATTTTAATGAGGCATTTGCAAGCTTTGTTGAACAAGAAGGATTGCGTATTTGGCTAGGTGACCGAAATGAAAGTGATCGCATCGCACTATATAACGATGTGCTTGCACGCAGCAATGATTTTTCTGAACTGCTAAAAAAGGGCCGTAACCAATTGTTGGCCGTTTATAAAAAGGATATTAGCGACGAAGAAAAACGCGCGGGTAAGCTGGCTGTGTTTGCACAAATGCAAGCAGACTATCAAGCACTAAAGGAAAACAAATGGGGTGGCTATGCGGGTTACGATGGCTGGTTTGCCAGAGATTTAAACAACGCACGTCTGGTGTCGGTTGCCACCTACCGGCGTTGGGTACCGGCGTTTGAGGCGATGTATATTGAAGTGGGGCGTTCGTTACCTGCCTTCTATGAACTGGCAAAGGAGTTAGCTGATCTACCAAGCAAAGAACGCCAAGCACGAATGAATAACTACTTAGCCCAAGCAGCCAATCTAAGTTCGTAGACTTATCTGCGTGCGTCTTCTCATTTGAATTCTGAGTGCGCCAACCAATAGTATCAATAAGCTCGTTGGCCAGCCCCATGCTCCGCTATCGCTCTCGTCGTTAGATGTTGTCGGATTCAAAGAGGCGGTGGTCGGTGTTGGCGTATTTGTCGGCGCCGGCGTGTAGGTGGGCTCAAGCGCTTCTTCCGTTGATTCAAATGACAGTAGTGCAAAGTTGTTGGTTCTATCTGAATCAACCTGATCGCTTTTTACCGACGCACTTACACTCAACCAACCCACTGCATTGATATCAGCTTCAAAGCTGACATTGCTCATTTCGCCTGGTGCAAGTTCAGCTAGCGCACAGAGCACTTCACCGCGATATGTCGTGCATGATTCACTGTTGTTAAAACCAATTGTGTCGGGTAAAGCGAAACTCACAACAGGCGCGGTTGCCATGGTTGTGTTTGAGTTATTAACCACTGATGCGACTATCGGAGCTGTAGCGTTTTGCTTAACCAGCTCATCGACGGTCGACAATGATAAAGCCAGGTCAACAGAGGCGCCTGAATTTGTTTCTAACGGTATGGCCTCTAAGGTCACGCTCTGCCAACGGCCACGCGCAAAAGCGTAACCGTCACCTTCTGGGATCATGTTGTTTGAAACCGCATTTGACTCTATGCCTATGATGGTAGGCGCGGTAAGGGCGATACCTTTGAATGTGTGTTTAACAATGGTGTAGTCGGTGGTCACCGGCGTGTTAACCGACGCGCCTTGGACAATGCCATTGATCAATAGGCGGTACGTACCATCGCCATCAATCTCGCCGAGAGCGTTTATCGTGATGTCATAAATGCCGTCAGCACCAATAAACTCATGTTCGGCGCGGGCGAATTTATTTCGGTAGTTTGGATCGGCGGCATTAATTGCCAAAGAATTGCGATTACCTGCAATGTCCAGATAGTAGGGTACGGCGCCAGATTCTCGATTAGAAAAATCGGAAATAGCTTGTAATTCAATTGTTTGGGCGTGTGCTGCGAGCGGTGCGCTGAATAGGATAGCGCTTGTTAGCAGGTTCAATAACCAGCGTTTCATGCCTGAATTTTCCCGTATCCGTCACCGTAGTAACGGCCGGATACGTGGATGCTTGAACGAGGTCTGTTTCGCCGCTTAATCGGTAAGTTCGGCGCTTGGATGGGCTGTGGCTGCCTCGACAGATCTGAAGTCACCCGATTGGAGAACAAATTCTCTGAATCGAATGGCCGATTCAGACTGCAAATCCTTACGCCACGCCATAAGCGTGGGTAGCTTTGCTTGCGTACCGGTGAGCGCCAGTGTTACCAAGGCCTCGCCATAAACGCAGCCATAGCCTTCGGTCGCGATGCAGACACCTCTATCCAATGCGACTCTGCCCAATACACCAATGTGATCTTGTTCGACGTATTCAATCTCTGGACTAAGCCCGGCTGCGGCAAAGAACTGATGGACGTGGTGATTAAACGTAGAGTTTCTTGGTACGCCCGTGAGCAGAATTTTTTCCTTCGCCAATTCTTCCAGCGAGATAGACCCTTTGTTAGCAAGCGGATGGTTTTCATTCACGATGACCACGAAAGCATCGGTTTGAAATACTACCGATTCAATATCTGGCGATATGGTTTGATTCACCGTGCCCGATACAAATGCACAATCGAGTTCTGAGCGATGCAGCTGTTCGAGTTGATCGGCAGTACTGGCTGCAACCGGTTCTATATTAATCGATTGATTTTGCTGTTCGAACGATGCGATTAGCTGTGGAAGTTTTCCACCCATCGCAATATAGGTATAACCGATATTTATGCCACCGAATTGGGATTGGTCTGCACGAATTGCACGGCTGATTGTGTCGTCCATCAACGCCACAATGTTGGTACAGCCGGATAAAAATTCTTTTCCAGCCGAGGTGAGTTTGACGTTTCTGTTATTGCGCGTGAGCAGTTGCACGCCGAGTTCGCTCTCGAGGGTTTGCACAGAACGACTCAGAGCCGGTTGCGCAACATTGGTAAGTTGTGCAGCGCGACGGAAGTGTAATTCTTCGGCGACAGCGATAAAATGCCGTATATGCCTAATACTGATATTCAATGCGGTTCAACCTCCGGTTGTTCGCATCCTGAGAATATTAGCTCCTTAAACTTTCCATTATAGGAACGACAACGCCACACAGGTAGGCGTTTGACTATGACGCCAATACTAGCAAACAGGTCGTTCTGACGAACGACCCAAAGGTATAGTTTAAATGTTAAACAGTGTGGCTGGTGGAATTAGCTAGTAACTTTAGGTTACGCAGCGTTACTTACCTGCGCGCCAGTTCCCGGCGTGATTGGTGCCGTGCTGGCACACCTTTGCTATTGCCAATGTAAGTGGGCACCACGGCATCAATGGACGTTGGTTGGCGCTGTGTATCTGCATCGCCAATGGCATCGGTCTGTAATGACAAATAGTTGTCGCGAGAAAATGGTTTGCCAGGAATAAACTCCATGATGCGCGCTTGCAACTTGGCTAGCCCATCTGGAAGGCCGATCACTTTTCGTTTTAAGCCGGCGATGTCGGCGGTGTACTCAACCAGCTCTTGCAAGGTGTAGTCTTTTGGGCCGCACAATACAACACTCTTACCGAAACTCGATGCGTCGTTAATTGATGACATCATTGCCTCAACTACATCGCCAACATAGACCGGAGCCATCTTCGCATCAGGGCAAGCTAGAGGAAAAACAGGCAAAGAAGTAAGTAGCCCGGCGAAGCGATTAAAGAAAGCGTCTTGCTCGCCAAAAATAACCGACGGTTGGAATAGGGTCCAATTAAGCGATTTACTTGCTTTAACTGTGTTCTGCGCAACACCTTTACTGCGCAAGTATTCACTGCTGCCGTTTTGTGCATCGGCATTCAGTGCGCTCATGTGCAAGTAACGACTGATGCCTAGCTTTTCGCAAGCACCGACCACTTTCTTTGTGAGTTCGGCATGCGCTCCATCGAATGAATTTGTTGATTTGCTGCCAGCGCTATTGAGAATGCCGACTAGGTTTATCACTACATCCGAACCCTTGAGTGCTTGGGTGAGTTTTTCCACATCGTGCACGTCGGTTTGAACCACGTGCACATTCGGCAAAATGCGCAGTGTTCGTGATCGTTGGCTGTGTCGCGTCAGCAGGATTACTTCATCAAATTCCTGCGCCAGACGGCAACTAAGCTGGGTACCGACAAAACCTGTACCACCCAGTAACGTAACTCGGCTGTTTGACATAATTAAACGATCTCTTAAAAAGCGTGCTTACGGGGGCATATTTTGCCCGAAAATTGCCCGAAAGGGCGGTAATCTCGCGTGCATGTACTCTTTGGCGGCCGAGCTCTGGTGATTATTGACCTCTACCGAATAAATAACTGCAAAATTGCGCAAAACGCCCCTCCTTACTGATCGCTCATGACCAACCGCTTACGCAAAATGGCACACCTAAGCTAAGCTCGTTGCTATGCGTATCTCAAAATTATCCATCGCCATAATCTGCGCCGTATTGATGTCCACCGTGCTGGCTTTATTGCCAGCGACTGATAGCGCCGGTCGTGACCATGTGGATGCAGCGTTCAATCGCGCCTTGGCTGCAGCGGCTATAGCGCGTGGATTGAATGGCGTGATTTCGGTAGCTCAAGGCACAGAAGTCGGTATTCAGCCGGCAGGCGTTGGCGTAAATTTTAGTCCCGGCGAAATCCTCGATCCAATCAATGATCTCGTTGAGCGGTTCTCGTGGATTATGCTGTTGGCCACCAGCTCGCTTGGGGTACAGAAAGTTCTTTTGCGTATGAGTAGTTGGGTTGGTTTGCTGGTGTGTTTAACGCTTTTTGGGTTGGCGCTCATGGCCAGCCATCTGTTTATGAAAAGCGAGCGTGCGAAAGCGGTTTTAGGGCGCGTGTTTTTATTCTTGTTACTACTGCGCTTTATGATGCCGCTTATTGCGATAGCGAATGAGATGGTTTATCGAACCTTTCTCGAATCGAGTTACGTAGAATCTACGGCGCAGCTGCAAGCGGCCCGGCAGGCGATTGGTGACATTAATGAGGAAGTAAGCTCTGATACCGAAGTCCCTACAAGTTTGTTCGAGAGAGCAAATGCGGTTTATCAGCAGTTTGTGGACAAAGTAGATTTTGAGAAACGCTTCGAGCGTTATCGAATTGCTGCCAGCTCGGTGGGTGAGAACACGGTCAACATGATTGTGGTGTTTGTTATGCAAACGCTGGTGTTTCCGTTGCTGTTTTTGGGTATTTTATTTGGCATGCTGCGCAGATTGACCTACTGGCGATGAACTATGGTTGTAAGCCTTGGTCTTAGCCATTATCTCAGATTGCATTCTTACACAAACAATCAAGCTATCCTTGTCAGGAAAATCTTATGTTTCAAATAGTTAGTCGACGGAACGTTCAGCGCATTCTCGGCATCAGCGCACTATCCTTATTTCTAGCGGCGTGTGGTAGCGACGACAGTGCCCCTGCATCACCACTACGCACAGGGGTTTTTCTCGATTCAGCGGTTGCGGGTTTGGGCTATGAAACCGCGACCATGAGGGGGAAGACTAATGCTGCCGGTGAATTTAACTTTAACGCCGGTGAGTCCATCACGTTCAGTTTGGGAGGTTTTGTACTACCGACCATTCAGGCCGCAAACATCGTCACACCAATGGACATATTCGGCAGTGATTCAACCAGCGACCCACGCGTTGCTGATCTATCGCGTTTGCTGCAATCTCTGGATGAAGATGGCGATGTGAATAACGGTATTACTTTGCCGCTCACCACTGAATCGATCACATCCGATACCGAACTGGCGTTTGGCGATGCCGCGTTCGAAGCGCAAGCCTTGGCTATCGTTGCCAGCGTGGCAGGCGATCAAGTTGCGCTTGTGGATACCGAAGCTGCGACGATGCATTTAACCCAAACCTTGGTAGACAATCAATTGGTCACCGATGATTGCACCAGTGATCATCCTTATGTGGGTCGCAGTGCTGAATTTTCTAACTTCGCACACGGCATTGCTGGCACCGTCACCATACTCAATGACTGCGAGATGGAAGTCACCGGTTTTAACTACGACGGTGGTGGTCCTTCAGTCTATTTCTTCGCTGCAACCGACAGAGCCTATTCTGGTGATTCGTTTATTATTGGTAATCAGTTAAACGGACAGCGTTGGGCGAACGACACCATTCGTTTGCAAATTCCTGAGGGCAGAAGTTTGGATGACTTTAATAGTTTGAGCGTGTGGTGTGCTGACTTCAACGCCAACTTTGGTGATGTGTTTTTTGGCGACGTATAGACTATAAAGCGAGCTGGTTGGGCGAACTAATTTTCGCCCAACTTGAGGATCGTTTAACCAAAGCCTTCCAATACCGTTTTACCAATCGCTGTGCCCGATTCCTGAATCACGTGCGCTTGCTTTAAATTTTCCGCATTAATGGTGCCTAAGTTTTGGTTCACCGTGGTTACCAATTCACCTTTATCCACACCTTGCGCGACTTTGTTCAGTAGCGCTTGTTGGACTTGCATATCAGGTGTTTGGAACATTGAGCGGGTATACATGAATTCCCAGTGAATCGATATTGATTTGGGTTTGAGTACCCGTATGTCAATAGCGGATGCGTCTGGGTCGTCGATGATGCCGAGCTTGCCTTGTGGTGCAATTAGCTCGGCAATGGCGGGCAGATGTTTATCGGTGGCGGTCAGGCCCACGACATATTTTGGCGTAAGATTTAAAGCGTCCAGTTCGGCCTTCATGTTTTGCCGGTGATCTACAATATGATGTGCGCCGAGTTTTGTGCACCAGTCAATGGTGTCAGGGCGCGATGCAGTGGCTATCACTTTTAGCTTTGTGTATGTAGCTGCCAGCTGAATCAGGATAGAACCAACACCACCGGCGCCACCAATTATCAACACGGATTCGCCGTCCCCGCCATCATCAAGTGGTACTTCTAAGCGATCAAACAAAAGCTCCCACGCGGTTATGGATGTTAAAGGCAACGCAGCAGCCTGAGCATGACTTAAGCTTGTTGGTTTGCGGCCCACGATTCTTTCGTCCACCACGTGGAATTCGCTATTAGCTCCCGGCCGGTCAAGTGCGCCTGCGTAAAAGACTTCGTCACCTGGCTTGTAGTGCGAAACTTCAGCACCGACGCTCTTAACCACGCCAGACACATCCCAGCCGATGACTTTGTAGTTAGATTCTGGCGCGACGTTGTTACGTATTTTGGTATCGACAGGATTCACAGATATGGCTTTTACTTCGACCAGCAGATCGCGTGGACCGGGTTTTGGCACGTCAAGTACGATGTCAACCAAGCTTTGTGGGTCATCTATCGGACCATTGTTTGCGTATCCAACTGCTTTCATTGTATGTCCTGTAGGTATAATGTCTTGGCCTATTGCCGCTTAGACTAGCAAATGATGACTAACTATTCTCGTATCTGTGCTGTTGTGTTGTTCAGCGTGATTCTGACCGCATGTTCTTCGGGTAATTCTGGACGCTACGCCGAAGTCGATGAAAATGCGGCGCAAAAGCAATACTTGGTGGATAATGCGCAGCGTCAAGGCGTGCAAACCACTGCGTCTGGCTTGCAATACGAAATACTCAAAGCCGGCACTGGGGACAAACCTGTTGCTACCAACACGGTTACGGTGCACTACACCGGCACTCTGATTGATGGCAGTGAATTTGATAGCTCTTATTCGAGAAACGCGCCGGCCACTTTCCCCTTAGGCGGCACTATCCAAGGCTGGGTTGAGGGTGTGCAGCTCATGAGTGTTGGTAGCCATTACCGTTTTGTTATTCCATCGGAACTGGCTTATGGCGACCGCGGAGCCGGTCAACTGATCAAGCCCGGGGATACGCTGATATTTTCTATCGAGTTGTTGTCGATCCAGTAACTCGAAACGCCAGCCCCAAACGCCAACCCCAAACGCCAACCCTAAACGAGTACAGATTGGCTTTCCATGTTGTCTTGACCAAACACCGAGCGATAACGTTCGATTTCTTCTTTGGGGCCGGTCGCTTTGGCAAAATTGTCCGACAACTTAACGGTCTGCTTGCCGTTTGCATGAGTGACTTTGCAAACCAGAGAGATCGCTTTTAATTGTGGAATCGGTTTTGTAGAGCAATCACTAAAATCATTGGTTAGGTGTGTGCCCCAACCAAAACTTAATCGCACCCGTCCGTTAAATTGCTTATACACCTGTTCGATAACATCAACAGTTAAGCCATCGGAGAAAATAAGCAGTTTCTCTTTCGGATTTTGTCCCTTCGATTTCCACCAGGCAATAAGTTCTTCACCGCCGGCAATGGGCTCTTTTGAATCAATTCGAAAGCCACTCCAGCTTGCAACCCATTCAGGCGCGTTATTCAAAAAAGTGGTGCTGCCATAGGTGTCGGGCAATACTATAAGTAAATTACCATCATAGGTGCGCTGCCAACTTTGCAAAACCTGATAGGGTGAATGCAGCAACTCTTCATTGTTGTTGGCCATGGCCGCTTGCACCATGGGAAGTTCGTGCGCGTTGGTACCAATTGCGCTTAGATCTAAATCCATGGCCATAAGCACGTTGCTGGTGCCAATGAATTTATCCCCCAAGCCTTCCTTCATTGCCGCTATACACCAACGCTGCCATAGAAAGCTGTGACGTCGCCGAGTGCCAAAATCGGCGATAAATAAATCCGGCAATGCGTCTAGCCTGACAACCTTTTCCCACAGTTTGGCTTTGGCGCGTGCGTAAAGCACATCAAGTTCAAAGCGGCCCACACCTTGAAGCGCTGCACGTGATCGCAATTCACTGATGATTGAAAGTACGGGAATTTCCCACAAAGTGACTTCGGCCCAGGTGCCTTTGAAGTCGATGCAATACTGACCGTCTTCTACCCGTAATTCATATTCAGGTAGGCGGTATTGGTTTAACCAGGTTAGGAAGTCTTCGGTGAACAGACGTTGTTTACCATAGAAGGTGTTACCCGCTAACCAGATAAGTTCTTTTTTGGACAGGCCAATGGTACGGGCATGGTCAAGCTGAGCGCGTAGCTCTGCCTCCTCGACTTCTTCTGCGAGTTTAACGGTTTTGGTTCTATTAATGAGTGAGAACGTGACAGGTATATCGGCATTCTCTTTCCAGATGGTTTGCAACATCAACAATTTGTAAATGTCGGTATCGAGCAGGCTGCGAACAATAGGATCAAGTTTGAACGAATGGTTGTAGACCCGTGACGCGATATTGGGCATGGGGTTTTGAATCATTGCTTTGTGCTTCCTGATAGTGCAGTCCGTGGTGTTAACGGACCGCAAAGAAGTTTAGGCAGGGTTTGCCCGCATAAATTTATCAATACGTTCTATGGCTTTCATTAAGTTATCCAGCGAATTCGCATAAGACACACGAATATAGCCTTCGCCATGCACGCCAAAGTCAGGCCCACCGATGGTGGCAATACCTGCGTTCTCTAATAGTGCTGAAGCCAGTGGTTTCGCCTGCCATCCAGTATTTTTAATATTCGGGAATGCGTAGAACGCGCCTTTTGGTGTTATACAGCTAACGTCAGGCAAGGTGTTCAATGCATCAACCACTTTAACGCGCCGCTCATCAAAAGCTTGCATCATCATATGCACCGCATCTTGTGGCCCGGTCAGAGCCGCTAAGGCAGCATGTTGGGCTGGCGCGTTGACACAACTCCACGCATTCACAGCAAGCTTTCGAACAGAATCAAACAGCTCATCTGGCCAGATGCTATAGCCCAATCGCCAGCCCGTCATGGCGTAGGTTTTCGACCAGCCATTTAATAGAATTAATCGATCACGAATAGAAGGGTATTCCAACAGGCTTACATGTTTTACATCGTCGTAAGTCATTTGATCGTAAATTTCATCCGACATAATTGCCACATTAGGATGTGCTTCTAAGCCTTTCACTAAGGCATCTATTTCTTCCACAGGAGTTACGCCACCGCATGGATTGGCTGGTGAATTTAAAATCACCAATCGCGTTTTATCGGTGATGAGTGACAAGGTTTCACTGGCGGAAAAGGCAAATGCATTTTCTTCACGAATCGGGATTGGAATAGGATTTGCGCCGGTGTATTCGATCATTGATCGGTAAATGGGAAACCCGGGGTCGGGGTAGAGGATGTCTACACCAGGTTCGCCAAACATTAAAATCGCTGAGAACATCGTAACCTTGCCACCGGGAACAATCATGACATTCTGTGCAGACACATGGGTGTTGTAGCGCGTTGATAAATCGCTTGCAACAGCGTCTCGTAGTTCAGGAATGCCGGTTGCTGGGGTATACCCATGATGCCCATCTTTAAGCGCTTTAACCGCAGCATCGACGATGTGTTCGGGTGTGGGGAAGTCTGGCTGACCAATACCTAAATTGATGATGTCTTTGCCGGTTGCGGCCAATGCGTTTGCACGCGCCAGCACGGCAAAAGCATTTTCTTCACCGATACGATTGAAGCCATCAACAATTTGTAAAGACATAAGTATTGTTTTAGTGATTCACTAGTGGCGTTTTAAGTGGCGTTCTATTTTTACTATTGGTCTTCAGGTGTATGGATTGTATGACCAGCCATGGCTTCGCTTACAATCACCTGGCAGCTCAAGCGTGAATTGGCTTGACGCTCAGATGCAACACCTTCAAGCATATCGAGTTCTGCGTCATCAGGCTCTGGCACGACTGCGACGGTTTCGTCTTCGAGGTAGACGTGGCAAGTTGAGCAGATAAGACTGCCACCGCATTCGGCAACAACTTCGTCAATATCGTTTTTAATCGCGGTCTCCATAACGCTATCACCAATGACCGCATCAACCGTGCGGGTGTCGCCTTCTTTGGTTTTAAAATGCAGAATAATTTCCTGTGCCATAAACTTTGCTACCAATCTGTTTGTGTAAATATCACCCAATATTAACAGTTCTTAGCGCAAGTGAGGTGGCTGAAAACGGGTGTGATGCAGGCCAAGGGCGTGAATATCCGCGTTCGGTGTCACATTTGCCAGTGGGTGGCGAATTTATGTACTGATCAAGATACGTAATTAAAAATCAGAGGAATTAGAATAATGAAGCTCAGGAACATGGCGATGGTGAATGCGCCAATGAAAAGTACCAATCTAATCAGCTTGGCGTTTTCACTTTTTGAAAAGAGTAACGAACCGGTACCGAACAGGCAAAACAGCACACTCACGCCTAGAAAGAAGACACTTGCGTAGCGCATGTATTGTGGAGGCCGCAGCCAAGAGGGATCGAATAAAGCCCACACACCGGCAACAATTCCGATCATCAGCGCAAACAAGGCAAGCTTAAATAAAACTCTGTTGGTTGGTATTGTTGCCTTGTTTTCGGTATCCATGTATTCCTTTACATCTTTGTTCTTTAAGCAGTAGGTTCCTGGCGAGTAGCGGCTACTAATTTATGGATGGTTAGTCCTTGTAGCAGTATGGATAACACCACAATTACGTATGTGATCGTGACCACAATGTCGCGTTCGGGACCGGCCGGTATTGCCAGTGCCAACGCGACTGAGATGCCGCCGCGTAAACCGCCCCAAGTCAATATTTTTATAACATGGGGATGAAAATCTCTTTTTAAACGCATCAGGTTTACCGGCACACTCACAGCAAATAAACGAGAAACCAGTACCAGTACCGCTAGTATCAAACCGGCGAACCAAACGGTTGAGTCTGACGATAAGATCATGACTTCCAAGCCAATCAATAAAAATAAAACCGCGTTAAGTATTTCGTCTATCAATTCCCAAAATGTATCGAGGTGCTGGACAGTAACATCGCTCATTGCATCGGAGCGGCCGTGGTTGCCGATCATCAAACCTGCGACCACAACGGCTATCGGGGCCGATAAATGCATGCCTGCAGCAGCGGTTGAGCCACCAGCGACTAATGCCAACGTGAGTAGCACTTCAACTTGATAATTATCAACCCGCTTTAACATTTCTAAAACAATCCAGCCACACACAAAGCCAAACAAAGCACCACCGAGTGCCTCTTGCACAAACAAGATGCCAATGTGGCCAAAGTCAACCTGATCACCGTTTACGGCAATACCAAATAGGGCTAGAAATACAACGATGGCAATACCATCGTTAAACAAAGATTCGCCGGTTATTTTTGTTTCGAGTTCTTTGGATACACCAGCGGTTTTTAGAATGCCCATAACCGCGACAGGGTCGGTTGGTGAGATCAATGCCCCGAACAACAAGCAGTAGGCAAACGAGAGTTCAATGCCGAACAGTTTTAGAATGTAAAACGTGCCAACGCCCACGAGAACGGTACTGATGCATAAGCCAACCGATGCGAGCAAACCGATAGTCCATTTGGATTTGCGTAGGTCATCCAAATTAACGTGCATTGCACCGGCGAACAGTAAAAAGCCCAACATGCCATTTAACAGAGCCTCGTTAAAATCAATTTGCGCCACCAACTGCTCTGCCATGTTCACACCTTGCTCAAAACCGAGGGCGCCGAGCAGCACCAGAAATAGTGAGAAAAGCAGTGATATCACCATAATGCCAATGGTGGTTGGCAGGCGAAGTGTGTGATAGTTGATCCACGCGAACAGCGCTGACACGGTAATCAGAATGCTGGTAATTGAAAGTAGAGTCATGGTTGCTGGTTTTTAACGAAAGTAATGTTAGTAGCTTAGCGTAGAATACACCGAGCCCAACGATTTACGATGTCTTTGACCCCTCCAGAGCAGCTGGCATTAGATTTTGATAGCGCCCAAGGCAGTTTGCCACTGCCCACGGACGAGCCGTCGCCGGTCGAAGTGTATTCGCCGGGTAGCGTTCCGTTGCCGGAAAATGTGCAGTTGCCCTGTAACTATGCTGCCGATGGATTTACGCTGTGCCCGCAGCCGGGCGTGAACGGCCATCCTCCACCGCCCATTCCGTATCAGCTGAAAGTCTCGGCCAAGGCGCGGCAAGTGTATTTGCGCGTGGAGCCAGGCCGTGGTTTGCAAGTGACCATTCCCAAGCGTTACGCCAAGCGATCTATTCCAGCGCTGGTGGAAAGTCAGCGTTCTTGGATAACTGAAGCGCTTATCGATCTGGACAAAAAAACACCGGCGATCTATCGGCAATGGCCGCCGCCACAACTTGAACTGCACATGTGCGAGACCATGGTTAACGTAGGTTATACGCACACACCTAATGCCGACATGGCATCGGCTACATGGAAATCGTCTAGTCAATTACATGTGCAGGCCGATACCGACAACAAACCTCTGGTTGCAACATGTATTGCGGGTGCATTGAAACCAAAAGCGAAGTTGTTGCTGGCGCCGTGGCTTGAAGACTGTGCTCGCCGCAGTGGGCTGCACTACAAACGGCTAATGATTAGGGGGCAACGCACTGTGTGGGGTAGCTATTCGTCCAGTGGTACTTTGAGTTTAAACTACAAGTTATTGTTTTTAAAACCCGATGTTGTCGACTATGTGCTGTTGCACGAACTAGCCCACACAAAGCATTTGGATCATTCGCCGGCATTTTGGCAGTTCGTGTCCGAGTTAAAGCCGCATGCGCTCGAATTAGATCAAGAATTAAAAAATTCTGGTGAGCTCGTCCCGCCCTGGCTCGAGTTAGTCGGGAAGCCTTGATATGTGCCGCTATCCGGCCATTCTGATCAAATTTGTCAGGATGATTGGGTGTGGTGTTTACACAACATTAAAACCCACTTTGTGGCCATTTTTGCAACTTTCCTGTTGCAAATTTCGCGTGTTGAACTACCGCAAAAACAACGTGAAATCGATCATTACAGATCAAATGTTTCTGCTATTCTCATTGCATACAGAACAGTTGCATCACAGAAAAGTGCGGCTGACAAGCAATTTTTTGGATGCATCTTTAAACCGTGGCTTTACGCAACTCAGACGACTTAGCAGTGCATAAACACGAGTCCATCGAACTTTGGCAGATCATACCGTTGCTGCTTGCAGCGATTTTGCTGACGATCGGGCTGGCGATGTTTATGAGTGGTATTCAGCATGCCGTTGATGTTGTGCAACCTATCATCGTTGTGTTTGGTGGCACGCTGGTCGCATTGCTTATTACTTTTCCTTTGGGCCAACTTTCACATGCATTGCAAATTGCTTTGAGCCGCGGCATCCGTGGTGGTAACGCACCAGAAGAGATGGCCCGCGCTATGTTGAAAGTGTGCGATGTTAGTCGCCGAGAAGGTTTGTTAGGTGTCGCAGAAGTTCGCTCGAATTCTGCTGAAGTGGAGCAGGTGTGTCATCTAATCGGCGATGCCGCCAGACCATCAGATATCGAGCACAGCTTAACTAAAAGCCAAGCGTCCGAGCGCATGATTCATCAAATGGCGGTTGATATATTTTTGTTTACGATCGTTTATGCCATTTTAATTGGTGCGCTTGCATCCATCGTGCGCATGGTATCTACCGAAGGCGCAATTTTAACAGGTGTGAATGTTTTACCATTTGTATCGGGTGTGAGTTTGGCCATTCTAACGACCATGTTGGTTGGCCGTCTACGATCAGTCCACATGCGTGAAATGGTTGTCGTTGATATTGCTTATCGCAGTGCTGGCTTTATTCTTGAAGATAACAATGTCCAACGATTGCATACACGGCTTTCGCTGCTTGTTCCACCTGGTCTGCGTAAGTAATCATGAACGAGATTTCAGTTCAGGCGCCATCGAGTGGGCGTGCAGCTTACTCTGTTGTTCCCGACCCAGACGACCCAGTTATTTTGCAACTCGATGGCAATCTTGCCCGGGTGCTTGAGATTAGCGCTGTTGGTTTCTCCGCGTCAAAAGATGCAGCCAAGCCTGGTCGTCGTTACCCGTTCAGCGTTGATCTTCCAACATTTCGTAAGCCTATTTCCGGCTACGTTGATGTACTACCCGATACGCGCAACGATGAGTTAACCTGTCGTTTTGTTGATCTGGATGAAGACCAAACCGATGCACTTCACCAATATGTATTGGCGCGACAAAAAGAAGCAATTCGAGCCTTGCGTTCCGGTGGTTCGATGATCTCCTCAGCTTAAGATTTTCCTGTGGGCCCACTGACACGCTACGAGCGTGAGATAGACTCAGGTACGCTTAATCCTGACGAGGAACAGCGCGCGGTTGTAAAGTTACTCGATACTATTTGCGAAAATCTTGCTAAGCGCAAACCCTGGTCGCCACCGAGTACAAGTTTTTTCTCCCGATTCTTAAACAAAAAACCAGCAGCTAAAGCGGGCGTGGAAGGCTTGTATCTTTGGGGAGGGGTGGGCCGTGGTAAGACCCACCTGTGTGATTTGTTTTATGAATCCTTGCCGTTTCAGGATAAAACACGCCTGCATTTTCATCGGTTTATGCAACGCATACATGATGATCTTCGTGAGCTTGGACAAATTGAAAACCCGATTCCATTAGTGGCTGATAAATGGGCTGCCCGAGCAAGATTGATACTGCTTGATGAGATTCATGTAAACGACATTACCGATGCCATGCTATTAGGCTCACTAATGACCGAGCTGTTCAAGCGCGGCGTTACCTTGGTCACCACGTCGAATCTACATCCGGATGATTTGTATAAAGACGGCTTGCAACGCTCGCGTTTTCTTCCCGCTATTGAACAAATTAAACAACACACCCATGTGTTGGAAATGGTAGGAGATACCGATTATCGCTTAAGGCTTTTGCAGCGTGAAGCCATATTCATTGTTAGCGAATTTACCAACGGCTGTAGCGATGAGGCAAGCGAAAGTGCTATGGCTGAGCATTTTGAGCGCTTAGCGGGTCGAAAAAAGGATTTGGCCACGACCATGTTGGTTAACGGCAGAGAATTGCCTATCGTGGCCAGAGCGGCAGATGTCGTTTGGCTTGAATTCGACACCTTATGCAATACGCCTCGATCAACGGCGGATTATATTGAGCTGGCAACGACCTTTCATACGGTGTTGCTTAGTAATGTGCCGGTGTTGGATGAAATGCAAAACGATGCGGCGCGTCGCCTGGTTAATTTAATCGATGAGTTTTATGACCGGCACGTAAAGCTAGTGGTGTCGGCTGAGGCGGTGCCCGATAAGTTATACACAGGTAAGCGGCTGGAGTTTGAATTTGTGCGAGCGGCCAGCCGTTTGATGGAGATGCAAACCAAAGAGTATTTGGCTGCCAGTCATGCGATTGACTAACGCGTGAGCTTGCCAATGTCACGTAGATCTATCGGCAAAAAAAATGACGCCCTAAAGCGTCATTTTTATAGTTGAAAAAAGCAACTAACTACTAACTCGCTTTGGCCGCACGCCCATGACGCTTGCGTTCATTTTCAGTTAAGTGCTTCTTACGCACACGAATATTCTTTGGCGTCACTTCCACCAATTCATCATCATCGATAAATTCCAAGGCTTGTTCCAAGGTCATTTTGATCGGCGGTGTTAATTGAATATTCTCATCGGTGCCCGATGCACGTACGTTGGTTAGCTGCTTTCCTTTAAGGCAATTAACGGTTAGGTCGTTATCACGTGAGTGAATGCCAATGATTTGTCCTTCATAGACAATATCGTTAGCCGATGTGATGAGTCGACCGCGTTCTTGTAAGTTCCACAATGCAAACCCAAGGGCTTTGCCTGTGCCGTTAGAAATCAATACGCCGTTACGGCGTTGACCAACGCTAAAGTTAAGCTTAGGGCCATAGTGATCAAATACACTGTAGATCAGCCCAGAGCCAGAGGTGGCGGTTAAGAATTCGGTTCTAAAGCCAATCATGCCACGCGCAGGCGCAATGTAGTCGAGGCGTACTCGACCTTTACCGTCTGGCACCATATCTTTTAGTTCAGCGCGGCGTTCACCCATCTTTTCCATGATGGTGCCTTGGTGTTGCTCTTCAACATCAATGGTGATTTGTTCAAAAGGTTCGTGGATTTGACCATCTACTTCGCGTGTAATAACAATAGGTCGACCAACACCTACCTCGTAGCCTTCGCGTCGCATGTTTTCGATCAATACGGATAGATGCAATTCACCACGACCTGATACCTTGAATGTTTCACTCATCTCAGTACGTTCGACGCGCAGAGCCACGTTATGCAGTAGTTCGGTTTGCAAACGGTCCCAGATGTTTCGGCTGGTAACGTACTTACCTTCTTTACCAGCGAATGGTGATGAGTTCGGTTGAAACAACATACTGATGGTTGGCTCATCAACACTCAGCGGTGGCAAGGTTTCAATTGCATTCGGATCACACAGCGTATCGGAGATATGCAATTTGTCGATACCAGTAATGCAGACGATATCACCCGCTTGTGCCAAGTCGGTTTCAATGCGCTCTAAACCATGGAAGCCAAGCACTTGCAATACTTTGCCCGAACGTTGTTTGCCTTCTACATCAACAATCTTGACTTGTTGATTGGGCTTTAGTTGGCCGCGCTTAATGCGCGCTATACCAATAACGCCCACATAGCTGTTGTAGTCTAGTGATGAGATCTGCATTTGAAACGGACCATCAGTATCCACATCGGGTGCGGGTACTTCATCGATGATGGTTTCAAACAACGGCGTCATATCACCTTCAGAGACCGACGCATCGGTGCCGGCAAAGCCATTGATAGCCGATGCATAAATAACGGGGAAGTCTAATTGTTCGTCTGTTGCACCTAAATTGTCGAACAACTCAAAGGTTTGATCTAAAGCCCAATCCGGACGTGCGCCTTCGCGATCGATTTTGTTAATGACAACGATAGGGCGAAAACCCATGGCAAAAGCTTTTTGTGTCACAAAGCGTGTTTGTGGCATCGGGCCTTCGGCAGCATCCACTAAAAGCAGCACAGAATCGACCATGCTCAATACACGTTCCACTTCACCACCGAAATCGGCGTGTCCTGGTGTGTCAACGATGTTGATACGATAGTCGTTGTATTTAATGGCCGTGTTCTTAGCCAATATGGTGATGCCGCGTTCCTTTTCGATCGCGTTTGAATCCATTAATCTTTCGGTCGGCGCCAATCGCGAATCCAGCGTGCCGGACTGCTGCAGAAGCTTGTCAACCAATGTTGTTTTGCCGTGGTCAACATGGGCTATGATGGCAATATTGCGTAATTTCTGAATCAAGGGAAATTCCTGGTGCGCAAGCGTTAGGCGCGATGAAGATCGAGGCTGGGTTGTTGTATCCGAGCGGGCGATGTAAAACGCGCAATTATACCGGACTAAAGCGGCCTAAAGGCTAAGGCTGGCTGCACAAATCTGGCCATATTGTGAATATGTCGTACTGCCGAGCGTAAATGGGCACCATTCTCCACAACTCCTAAGCCCGAACGTTGAAAATAGAAGGCTGAGCACATGAATAATCTCGATTCCTGGGCGCAAAGCGCCAAAACATTGGTCGATGTGGCAATGGGCCGGAAACCCGCGGATACCGTTATTCGCAGCGGTAGATGGGTCAATGTGCATTCCGGTGAAATAATTCCAGATACCAGTATTGCCATCAGCGCCGGTCGATTCGCCTACGTCGGACCAGACGCAAGTCATACCATCGGGCAAGACACACAAATCATCGAGGCCGATGGACGTTATCTGGTTCCAGGATTGTGTGACGCGCACATGCATGTCGAAAGCGGCATGGTCACGGTGACGGAATTTGCCCGCGCCGTTATTCCGCATGGCACCACGTCCATGTTTATCGACCCACATGAAATTGCCAACGTGCTTGGCCTTGATGGTGTGCGCTTAATGCACGATGAAGCAATGGATTTACCGATCAATGTGTTTGTACAAATGCCCAGTTGTGTGCCATCTGCACCTGGTCTGGAGAACGCCGGTGCCGAGCTCGGTGTGGCCGAAGTTCAAGAAGCATTGCAGTGGCCAAACATTATTGGTTTGGGGGAGGTGATGAATTTTCCAGGAGTCGCTGCAGGCGATGAGAAAATGCTTGGAGAAATAGCGGCAACTCAATTAGCTGGTAAAACGGTGGGAGGGCATTATGCGTCACCGGATTTAGGTATAGCGTTTCATGCTTATGTTGCCGGTGGGCCGTCTGATGATCATGAAGGGACTCGCATGGAAGATGCTATGGCGCGTGTCCGGCAAGGCATGAAGGCTATGCTGCGATTAGGTTCTGCATGGTATGACGTTGCGCCACAAATAAAAGCCATTACTGAAAAAGGTTTGGATTCGAGGCATTTTATTTTATGTACCGATGATTCGCATTCAGGCACCTTGGTCAATGAAGGGCATATGAATCGCGTGGTCCGGCATGCCATAGAGCAGGGCTTAGCGCCTATCACAGCCATCCAAATGGCGACCATCAACACAGCTGAGCATTTTGGCTTAGAGCGTGATTTAGGTTCGATAACACCAGGTCGACGAGCCGACGTGATACTCAGTAGCGACCTGGTTAACTTACCCGTTGAGCAAGTGATCGCTCGAGGTGTTTTGTTGGCACAAGATGGCGTATTAACCGCGGACATACCGGCTGCGAGTTATCCAGCAAGTGCGCGCGATACGGTGCATTTGGGCAAGCAACTACAGGCAAGTGATTTTCTTATTCAGGCCCCTGCAAATACACAGCAGGTAAAAGCGCGCGTCATTGGGGTGATTGAAAACCAGGCGCCTACTCAAGCCTTGGAAGCCACGCTCAACGTTAGCGATGGCGTGGTGAATATGGATGTGGCTAGTGATGTGTGTCAGATCGCCTTGGTGGAGCGGCATCGTGCAACCGGTGGCGTGACAAATGCGTTTGTGTCCGGTTTTGGCTATACACAAGCTTGTGCTGTGGCATCCACGGTCGCGCACGATGCGCATCACATGATAGTGGTTGGTACAAATCATACCGATATGGCTTTGGCTGCAAATCGATTGGCAGAAGTCGGAGGGGGCATTACCGTCTTTTCAAACGGCGAGGAGCTCGCCTTGGTCGAATTACCGATAGCTGGGCTTATGTCGGATGAACGATCAGAAGTGGTCGCTGTGAAGGCGCAAGCGATGGTCGATG
Source organism: uncultured Granulosicoccaceae bacterium (assembly GCA_938035945.1). GTDB lineage: Bacteria > Pseudomonadota > Gammaproteobacteria > Granulosicoccales > Granulosicoccaceae > Granulosicoccus. The sequence continues at coordinate 60,323 of CALHOU010000002.1, read as the reverse complement.
CTATGGCACAATGTGGATGTACATTAAATAACGCTTACATGCAGCACTCGTTGTTGGCATTGGTGGTGATACCTGAACTGCGTATATCTGATATTGGTTTGGTTGATGTCACCAGGTTTTCAAAAACAGATTTGTTTGTCGCGCCCACTACATGATTCGATTTTTACTCAATAGCACACCAATTGTTTTGGATATCACTCGTGCTGATGTCACGGTGTTGCAATGGTTGCGCGAACATCAGCTAAAAACCGGTACCAAAGAGGGTTGTGGTTCTGGTGATTGCGGCGCTTGCACGGTTGTATTGGCATCTTTGCAAGAAGATGGCGGTAAGGTTCAACTGGAATACGAATCGATCAATAGCTGCATAACGTTTGTTGGTGCATTGCACGGTAAGCAACTCATTACGGTCGAAGATCTCGAGCGTAACGCTCAGCTGCACCCGGTACAGCAAGCCATGGTTGACGAACACGGGTCGCAATGTGGTTTTTGCACACCTGGATTTATTATGTCTATGTTTGCGCTCTACCATCATCAGGATGCCCACACGCTTTGGGAAGACACCCATGCGTTAGAACAAAAGATTGAGCGTTACCTGGGTGGTAATTTGTGTCGCTGCACAGGATATGCGCCCATAAAACGAGCAGCCATAAAGGCGATGCAGAATCATGCTGGCGATCACTTCGATACTGTGTCGCAATCCACCATAGAAGCCTTGCAAGAGATTCAACGACAAGTACCGATGCATCCTCGCTTTATGCACCCCATGAGTGCTGCAGAACTGGGTGGCATGCGCATTCAATATCCCGATGCACGACTGTTGGCCGGTGGCACCGACTTAAGCTTGGAGGTGACGCAACAGTTAAAAGATATTGGCAGTATCATCTATGTTAAACAGGTGCCAGAGCTACTGAGCATAAATACAAACGATACGCATATTCAATTTGGTGCAGCTGTGTCATTAACGCGTTGTATGCAAAACTTGATCGTGGCTTACCCGAATACAGAAAACATGATGCTACGTTTTGGCTCGGAGCAGGTGCGCAATCAGGGGACCATTGGTGGCAACATTGTTAATGCGTCGCCCGTGGGCGACCTGCCACCGTTGTTATTGGCACTTAATGCACAATTAGAATTGCAATGCGGTGATCAAGTGCGCACCGTGCCCATCAACGATTTTTATCTAGGCTATAAGCAAACCGCCATGCGTGGCGACGAATTTTTGCGCAGCGTACGGGTGCCGTTGCCGGCTGCCAACACACAAGTGTTTGCATACAAAATAAGTAAACGTATCGATGATGATATTTCCGCTGTGTTGGGTGTGTTTCGATTGCAGCTTGAAGACAACACCCTTGTGGATGCATCAGTGGCCTTTGGTGGAATGGCTGCAACGCCTGCCCGCGCCCTAGCCTTAGAAAAAGTTTTGTGTGGCCAAATTTTTAATGAGTCGCTTGTTGCGAAAGGAATTGCTGCTTTGGCCAGCGATTTTGCACCTATCAGCGACGCACGGGCGAGTGCGCATTATCGACAAAACGTGGCCGCTAACCTGTTGAAGCGTTGCTGGTTGCAATTGAGTAAGGCGGATGCGTGTTTGCAGGTAGGTGACTATGTCGGCGGGTAAACCCCTAGAGCATGACAGTGCGCGAGGTCATGTAACCGGACTTGCGCACTACGTTGACGACTTAACGCCACAAGCCGGGCAGCTGCATGTGGCTATTGGTGGTGCCGCAATCGCTTGCGGTGAGATCGCATCGATCGATCTGTCTGCTGTGAGCAAAGCGCCTGGCGTTGTTGATGTGATTAGCTTTAATGACTTGCCAGCGCTAACCGATATTGGTCCGGTATTCCCGGGCGACCCACTACTGGTTGAAAAAAACATTGAGTTTATGGGGCAGGCGATATTCGCGGTTGCGGCCAGCTCGATCAGGGCTGCTCAACAAGCCGTATTACTTGCGCAAATTACATATAACGAATCCACCCCCTTGCTCGAGCTGAACCAAGCCATCGACAATCAAACTTATGTGCGGCCTCCGCATACCATGCAACGAGGAGACGCCGCCAAGGCTATCGCCGCGGCACCTCATAAGCTCATTGGTTCAATCGTGGTCGGTGGTCAAGAACACTTTTACCTTGAAGGTCAAGTGGCCAAGTGCGTGCCGGATGACGATGGTGGTGTCTGTGTCTATTCGTCGAATCAAAATCCGACTGAAACACAGCATCTCATTGCTGGGGTCTTGGGATTACCGATGAACAAAGTCACACTTGTCACGCGGCGTATGGGTGGCGGATTTGGTGGCAAGGAAACACAGGCGGCGCAAGTGGCCGCGTTGGCAAGTTTGTTCGCGGTGCGCAATAGAGTCAGTGTTAGCTGCAGACTGTCTCGACGTGATGATATGTGCTTTACCGGAAAGCGGCATCCATTTTTAAATCACTACTCGGTTGGTTTTGACGATGAAGGTCGTATTCATGGCATAGAACATCAATTGGCCGGCCAGTGCGGCAATTCTCCCGATTTGTCCGACGCCATAGTTGATCGCGCTATGTTTCATTGCGACAACGCTTATTACCTGGGCGATGTAAAAATCAATGGGCTGCGTTGTAAGTCAAATACAGTGTCCAACACCGCCTTTCGAGGCTTTGGCGGGCCACAAGGCATGATGGCCATAGAAGCGGCCATTGATCAAATTGCTTATGCCCTCAATAAAGACCCACTAAGCGTTCGCAAAACAAATTTTTATGGTGAGTCGCCACGTAACATAACGCCCTATCATCAAGCTGTGACCACGTTTACGGTGCCAAAAATTATTGAGCAATTGGAAGCTAGCTCAGACTACGCTAACAGACGTTCTGCGATTCGCCAATTCAATCGCACAAGCCCAATACTAAAAAAAGGTATTGCGCTTACGCCGGTAAAATTTGGAATCTCGTTTACCGTTACGCATTTGAACCAAGGCGGTGCCTTGGTGCATTTGTACTCTGATGGCAGTGTGCAGTTAAATCATGGCGGTACCGAAATGGGCCAAGGCTTGATGGTTAAAGTCGCGCAAGTAACGGCGACTACTTTAGGGATGGATATTAACCGTATCCATATAACCGCAACCAGAACAGATAAAGTTCCGAATACATCGGCAACAGCGGCATCTTCAGGCAGTGACATTAACGGTATGGCGGCGCAAGATGCGGCGAATACCATCAAGCGCCGATTGATCAGTTTTTTAACTCAGCTGCATGAGGTAGGCGAAGAAGATATTGTGTTCGCGAACGATACGGTCTCGGTGAATGCAGCGAACAACACGCATAACTACACCTGGCCCGAACTTGCAAAGGCTGCCTATATGGCTCGTGTGCAACTCAGTGCAACAGGGTTTTATAAAACACCTAAAATTCACTACGATCGTGACAAGGCCGCTGGGCGTCCGTTTTTATATTACGCTAATGGGGCGGCGGTAAGCGAAGTCATCATCGATACACTCACCGGTGAATACAAGTTACTACGTTGCGACATTCTGCACGATGTTGGTCAGTCAATTAATCCAAGTATAGATATTGGGCAAATCGAAGGTGGGTTTATTCAAGGGCTTGGTTGGCTAACAAGTGAAGAGTTGCAATGGAATGACAAAGGGCGGCTAACCACCGACGGGCCTGCCACCTATAAGGTACCGGCCATTGGAGATGCACCTGCGCAATTCAATGTTGCGCTACTGCAAGACACTCCAAATGAAGAGGCGACTGTGTTCCGATCTAAAGCCGTTGGCGAGCCACCATTGATGTTGGCGATATCGGCGTTCAATGCTATTCGAGATGCGATTGGTTCGGTTGCAGACCACACGATTTTTCCGAACCTGAACTCACCGGCAACACCCGAAGAAATCTTGCGTGTTTGCGATGAAGTGCGTGCTATGCGTGCGCTGACTCGCAATGAAGAATCGTGATGATTTGGCTCGATGCATTAACTGCGCATTTAAATCAAGGTAAGGCCTGTGTGCTGGTCACGGTTAGCGCGGTGGAGGGTTCTGCACCAAGGACAGTCGGTGCGCGCATGTTGGTGGGTAATGAGTCGTGCAGCGATACGATTGGTGGTGGCGCACTTGAACAACTAGCCATCGAGCACAGTCGGCGCTTACTTCAAACTGATTCCAGTGCGGCGATAATTGAATCGCACACCAGCATTTTAGGTTCTGATTTATCTCAATGTTGTGGTGGTAAAGTCACGCTAAGCTATGAATTTCATCCAGCCGTTGCGTTTAATATCGTTGTGTTTGGTGCAGGCCATGTAGCGCAGTGTTTGGCCACGATACTGCAACAGTTGCCCTGCCGCGCACGGTTTATTGATTCACGGCCTCAATGGCTAAAAAAATTACCGATTAACCAGCCGTGTGCTGGTGATATTCGTGCGGTTGAACTAGGTGATAATCCATTTTTAAGTGTCGAACAATGCCCCGACAAGGCTTATTTTCTAGTAATGACGCACAGCCACGAACTCGATTTTGATCTAGTTGAAGCCATATTGTCGCGTGGAGACAGCACTTATTGTGGGCTTATCGCGTCCAGGTCTAAAGCGAAACGATTTCGTACACGGCTTACGCGTAAAGGTTTTACGGAACATGAGCTCAATAAGCTAACAGCTCCGATTGGCGAGCGATTCCATGTGGGGAATTTGCCCATGGAAGTGGCGATTGCGGCCTTAAGCGAAATGCTACAGCTTAAAAAAACGATGGCAGAAAAGGACAAAAGTTCCGCATCTCAATTAATTCAAACCTTACCATTTAATACCGACTAAAGCCTACCAGCCATCGTTGGCTGACACAGTGCTCGTTGTCATAGTCGCAAATTATTATTTACTTGGCGTGATCAGATTAGTTGTTATCTATTAGCTCTAATTGTTTTGCCGCAACTATACTTAATCGTATAAAACCAAACTTATCTCGACAACTTTCTTCTGATTGAACAGAGAAACGCGCAATAACTTATTAGTTTTTTGTGCATCTCTTTTAATCAATAATGGGAGAAAGACTATGTACAAGAAACTTCTGCTAGGCGCGGCTCTGGCAACTTTTATTTCACCTTTCGCCATGGCAGATGGTAATAGTTTGACTGCCAGTGTACGAATCGGTGCAACCTACGTCGACAGTGAAACAGTAGACAGTGATTTTTCATTCCGCAATTTTGGTTCGCGCATTAAGTGGTCGGGTGAGAAAGATTTTGAAAATGGTTTGACCGGTATTGGCTATTTGGAATTTGGTTTTAATCCGGATAACAATTCGCGCGGATCATCAGGCATTGATCGAACCCGTCACGCCTGGGCTGGTATAAAAGGTGGCTTTGGTAGCGTTAAAGTGGGTGCACAGTACGCAAGCTTCTACGACATGGTATCGGGACATACCGACATTGCGTGGTGGGGAAGTTGTTGGACTCAATTCGAGTGTTCGCGTGAAACACGCGTATTAAAGTACAGCGGTTCTGCTGGTGGATTAAGCTACTCTGCATCAGCGCAAGCCAATCCGGATGTGGAAGGCGATGACGATGCCGATCAGTTTGAGTTTGGCGTCAACTACAACTATGGTGATTTTGTTGTCGGTTTTGCAACCTCTGTCCATGCAGATTCTGGGGACAACGATGGTGGTACCTTATTGGGTGGTGTTGTAAAAGGTAAGGCTGGCCCTGTTGGTTTGGGTTTAACGTATCAAATTGCGGATGAGGATTTTGCCAATGCGGCAGACGATGTCAGTAACTTAACCTTAACCGGTAAGTTCGGTAACGCCTATGCTGTTTATAATCTAGGAGACGATGGCAGTAATAATCCGCAGTACGGTACCTTGGGATACACGCTAAATATTGGCGCTGGCTCGTTGATGTATTTTGAATACCAATTTGTTGATGACGATACGCCTGCTGATGAAGAAACCATTTTACGCGCAACATACAAATATGATTTTGGCGTAATTTAAAAGGTGGCAAGTATTTTTCGCTCTTTATAAGCGCTAAATCGACAAGACTATGGACCGCTAGTGCGGTCCATTTTTCGTTAGACTATCTGTCGGTTGTAACGTAGCATTACTCAGGTTGAACAATCGACTAAAAAAACCATGACACAAATAACTTCGCATATTTTAGATACCTCCATAGGCAAGCCAGCTGCAGGTGTTGCTATAAGTTTAATGCAGCAAAACGGTGATGCCTGGCTTGAACTTGGAAAGGGCGTGACCAACGATGATGGTCGTGTGGGTGATTTTATTGGAAGCGATACGGTTTTAGCTGCTGGCGTTTACAAGCTGAACTTTATGCTCAGCGACTACTATAAGAAATTGAATACCGATTCTTTTTATCCCTATGCAGAAGTAGTGTTTCAAATAAGCGGTGACGGCCAGCATTACCATGTGCCTTTATTGCTCAATCCGTTTGGGTATTCAACCTACCGCGGATCGTAGGGGTAGCTCCTATGCACATCGTTGACGCACACCACCACATTTGGATTCCCCAGCAAAATGATCCAGAGCTTGGCTATGGTTGGTTACGAGATATTGGTGCGATAAAACCGTTTGGCGACCCCACCCCCATTCAACGTGATTACACATGGGATGAATACATTACCGAATCAAGTCAGCATACGGTTGCCGCCAGTGTGTACGTTCAAGTCGATGGCGCCATTGCTGATCCGGTGGCAGAAACGTCCTGGGTTCAATCCGTGATTAACCGACCTGCCGATCAATTTGGCATTGTTGGGTTAGTGAATTTAACTGGCGACAAGGCGCAGGCACACATCGAGCAACAAGCGCGATTTGCATCGTTTAAAGGTGTTCGGCAAATCATAAGTTATCTGGATGATAATCCACAGCTCTGCTTTTCGGCCGAACACCTGCTACGCAATGCTCAATGGTGTGATCAGTTTGCTTTACTTGCAGAGCACGCGCTGAGTTTCGACCTACAGCTATACCCAGAACAAATGCATGAGGCAGCAACGTTCTTAGCCGAACATCCCAGTGTACCGATTGTGATTGATCATGCTGGTAGTCCATACGATCAGTCCACTAAGGGTATTGAACAATGGCGCTCTGGAATATCGACCTTGAGTCAATTGTCTAATGTGTCAATAAAGTTATCCGGCTTTGGTATGTTCGATAAGCAATGGAGCGCAATCAGCATAGCGCCTTTGATCGATTACCTATTCACCACGTTTGGGCCAGAACGCATTATGTTTGGCTCTAACTTTCCTGTCGACAAGCTAATGGCACAATTCGATGACACTGTCGGTCGCGTCTTGGCCTGTATTGCACCGCAAGGAAATGCCGTGGTCGAATCGGTGTTCGTGAACAATGCAAAGCGTTTTTATCGGCTTGCATAAGTCAAAGTAACTTCGCGCTAGCTCGGCGCTGGGAATGTTTTTTTCCAATGTCTGGCAATGTCCAATCGTGTCGCAAGCCATACTCGCTGTTTCGATTGCACGTAATCCAAAAACCGCGCAACGGCTGCGGCGCGACCTGGTCGCCCGGCCAATCGACAATGCAAGCCCACCGACATCATTTTAGGTGACCCAGCTATACCTTCGGCATATAAAAGGTCAAACGAATCTTTTAGGTATTGATAAAACTGTTCACCCGAATTAAATCCTTGTGGTGTGGCAAAACGCATATCGTTTGCATCCAAGGTATAGGGCACCATCAGTTGTGGGCCATAATGACTGTTACGCCAATACGGTAATTCATCGGCATAGGTATCGGCGCAGTATTCAAAATGTGATTGCTCGGCACTTAGGTCCTGGGAATGTTCAGACGTTCGGCCGATATAAACACCCGCAGGCAGCTCGCCGGTACAAGCCTGATGTATCTCGATGGCTTCGACTAAGTGCGCACGTTCTTCTTCGATGGAGAAGTGTCGATAGTCTATCCAGCGCAATCCGTGCGTGGCGATTTCCCATTGACTCGAGCGCATGGCTGCGACTATATCTGGTACTCGTTGCAACGCCATGGCAACACCAAACACGGTGGCTGGAATATCTCGTTCGGTGAATAATCGATGCAAACGCCAAAAACCCGAGCGCGAACCAAACTCGTAGATTGACTCCATGTTCATGTGGCGTTGGCCGGGCCAGGCATCGGCGCCAACGATCTCTGATAAAAACGCTTCTGATGCGGCATCACCGTGCAGAATGTTGTTCTCGCCACCTTCCTCGTAATTAACGACAAACTGCACTGCTATGGCTGCATCGTCTGGCCATGCCGGATGAGGTGGGTTTTGGCCGTAGCCAATCATGTCGCGGGTGTAGGAATTTGTCATACCCACATTCTAGCCGAACACTGGTGCGCACCCAACAGTGATTGTGCCCGCGGTTGGGTTTAAGGGGTTCAGTCGTTGTTGATCAGGGTGAAGCTGATTTCTGGTTTGCCGCCGACGCGAGGTGACAAATTCAATAAGCAATACGAGTTCAGATTAACCTGACGGTTGGCTTCCAAGTCGTCAAGTATGCTGCGGGCGAATTGATCGGCCCAGACTGGCACTTCACCGAACATTTTGAATTGAGCGAACACAGATGTGATGTCGTTCTCACTCGCTCGATCGCCAAACCAGTTTAGGTAGGCTTCGCTGAACAACCGGTACTCGCTGATGTTGAGAAGGCTTGCTGCTTTGCTTATAGTCTGCACGTCTTTTATCCCTTCTAATTGTGATGGTCAGACCTAATGCGCCTATCCGACCGGCTTGTTGCTTGGATGCTAGCCGCACCGTTAGGTTCGACTACATTTTCAATTCTTAAGATAACGGCCCGAGCGCCGGACTCCTTATGGTGCTCAGTCACATTTATGCTGACTTTTGAACATAGACGATCAGGACGCGATCGAGGTCACGCAACCCGAGATTTCACCTGCTGAAAGACACACTTGGGCGCTGTATTGACGCTCTGTGCGTAAAACAATGCAAACGCATGTGGCATGGCAATATTTCGATCATAGAACCGTGCCCATAATGGCGAAATTGACCCTATGGCAGAAGGCCTGTGGGTTTGAAAATTTGTTGTGAGATAGGTAGTTATACGAGCTTTCTGGGTGGATCTCTTGGACCCGTATCTGGGTGCAATAGATCTTTGAATTTATAGAAATTGGTGTTTATTCGAACCTCAATTAATAACATGTAGAGTTGCCAGCAACTTGAACGACAGGGCCTCAAACCGCGGTACAGGATGCTCGGAGAATAATGTGAAAGTACAAGTATTGAAATCAGAGCGGCAATCGTTCATGCAAATTGTGGCCGTTTGTGCAGCGACGATATTGCTCATTGGGTGCGCTACGCCGCCGTTTAAAACAGACTCATTGAGTGTTAAATTGACGCCTGCAGAAGTTCAATCTGCACCGGAAACAGCGAAGGGTACGGTTATCTGGGGTGGTGTGATTGTGAGCAGTGTGAACTTGGTAGATCGGACCCAATTCGAGGTGCTGGCTTATCCGTTGGATCAGTATCAGAGACCCGCCACAGACAAGAAATCTCTGGGTCGTTTTTTACTGCAATCGCCTGATTACATCGAAACCCAACACTACGCGCCTGGTCGTGAGTTGACCGCGATTGGTACCTTGCAAGGTGTAACCAAAGGTGAGGTCGGTGAGGCCGTCTACGAATATCCAACGGTGACCTTGAGCGACGTCCATCTTTGGCACCGAGACAATAGTCACGAAAAAACTCGATTTATTTTTGGTATCGGTTTAAATGTGGGCGGATAGAAATCGCTTTGATTAGTTGATATAAATCAACTAATTGCGTTTATTTTCTCATCAAAGAACTTAGTATTTTCAGTGACTTAGGCGTCATAAACTCGGCTCTCTTCCATATATCATCAATCGCCTCCTTGCTATAAACTGAAAACCTGCTACTCGGCGGGTTTGTTTTTTCTTCTAACGAAACTGATTCCGCTTGCACGCAGTACATTGACGTAGATCAAACTGTAGTGGGTAGAGTTTTTTTGGGGGCGGGAGCGATCCTGCCGAAACGTGAAATAGCATTGGTAACCAATCCACATCGTGTCGCATCCGACGTTTTTGGTGCTTCACACGCATGGTTAGTCAGTCGCTACAAACACGCATGCACGACAAGACTTTGTCGTGGGGGAAGAGACATGCGAAGCACCACTAAAATAATAGGTGCGCTTCTCGTTTGCACCGGCTTATGGGCCGGACAAGCAGCGGCAGCGCCAGAATGTGTTTGGCCAGACGATAAAACGCTGGAAGCTATCCTACCGGTTGCCACCGACCATGGTAGTCATGCCAGCGGCGTCGTGTTTGCGCCCAATCGCGTACTCACTGCAGCTCATGCAATTGAAGGTGCTGAAAAGTTTTTTGTGCGTGTCGATGAGGGCTTTCGCAGTGCAACACTTGTGTTGATTGATCGTGCCAACGATCTGGCCGTTTTGGCTGTAGACACCCACGATATTACTCCGGTGCCATTAGCAGCATCACAACCAAGTCAAAGTCAAATGGTATGGGCCGTTGGCTTCCCAAAGGCACAAGGTAAGACAACCTCTAGTGGTGTATTCCAACGGAACCGTGCTGGTGCATTACACACAAGCGCACCAATCGACTCGGGTCAATCTGGTGGCGGGCTCCTCACCTGTGATCATGGCACCTATCAATTACTGGGTATGTTGCGAGGTTACGGCGCTTATCTTAGCGGTGATCGCTACGTAAAATTGCAGAATCATTCAGTGTCGGTTGCTGCGGCAACAATTCAGCGCTTTATCGGTAGTTACCAGTAACTTGCGCTTTGTGTTGGCGAATAACTTAATTCGCCACATGATCACTTCAGCATAATGTCGATTGCTTTGCACTGTGCACGACATTCATCGTCTTCATGTCGTTTCTGGTCCGTTTGATACCGTTCTGATCTTACTGGCATGGGCTCGTTTGGCTAGCCTACGCTCATTGCAGCATTATGGTGTAACCACATGACAATCAGTGTTTTCGACCTATTCAAAATTGGTATAGGGCCATCGAGTTCTCACACGGTGGGGCCTATGGTTGCGGCCAATCAGTTCGTAGACTCGTTAGCCCAAAACACCGATGCTAAACATGTTGTTCGCGTTAAGGTTGAACTGCTGGGTTCGCTTGGAGCTACCGGAAAAGGTCACGGTAGTGATAAAGCCGTGCTATTGGGTTTGCAAGGAGAACACCCACGTACAGTTGATGTTGATTCTATTGAACCTAAGCTTGCGAAAATTCGTGAATCATCAAGCTTAACCATCCCAAAGCTGTGCACAATAAAATTTAAAGAGTCGACTGACCTAGTTATGCATAAACGCAAGACTTTGCCGTTTCACCCAAATGGCATGGTCTTTAGCGCCTTCGATGAACAAGCCAATATTGTGCATGCTTCTACTTACTATTCTGTTGGCGGTGGGTTTGTTGTTGATGAATCAGCCGCTGAGGATGAGAGTCCAATAAAAGCCGATGTTATTGAGGTGCCCTATCCGTTCACTACCGGTGATCGATTGTTAGAAATATGCAAAGAGCAAAGCATGTCGATTAGCGACGTGATGATGGCAAACGAAACCGTTACGCGCAGTGAAGATGAGGTTCGCGCAGGTTTAACCGAACTGTGGGAAGCGATGCAAGCCTGTGTCAAACGAGGTTGTCGTGAACACGGTATTTTGCCGGGTGGTATGAAAGTAAAACGACGTGCGGCTGATCTATATGAAAAGCTCAGCGCTAACCCTGAGCGTGGTTATAGCGATCCATTAACGGTTATGGATTGGGTTAATTTATATGCCTTGGCCGTTAACGAAGAAAATGCAGCAGGTGGTCGTGTGGTGACCGCCCCCACCAATGGCGCTGCCGGAATTATCCCAGCCGTGTTGCACTACTACGTAAACTTTACTCCCGATAGCAACCTAGATGGCGTTATCAAATTCTTACTCACCGCTGGCGCCATAGGTATTCTTTACAAAGAAAACGCATCTATATCAGGTGCAGAAGTTGGTTGCCAAGGTGAAGTAGGCTCAGCGTGTTCGATGGCCGCAGGTGCATTGGCGGCGGTGATGAATGGCACGCCTGAGCAGGTTGAAAACGCTGCTGAAATTGGCATGGAACATAACTTAGGGTTGACTTGTGATCCAGTGGGTGGTCTGGTTCAAGTGCCTTGTATCGAACGAAATGCGATGGCTTCGGTAAAAGCCATTAATGCGTCGCGCATTGCATTGCGCGGTGATGGGACGCATTGCGTGTCGCTTGATAAAGTCATAAAAACAATGCGAGACACGGGTGCGGACATGAAAACAAAATACAAAGAAACCGCGCGCGGTGGTCTGGCGATAAATGTGATTGAAGTGCCTGTAAGTTTTCCCGACTGTTAGCTAACTGGTGTACTTGGCTGTTGGTAATCACATCACCCTTCAAAATCAAATTTTGCGTTTTTAGTCGGCTGCGGAATCAGCTTTGTGTTGTGGTAATGGATGTAAATGGCGAGGATGTCATTCAATGAATCCGCCTTCTTGGTCGTGCACCAAGTCTTTCTGGCCAGCCGTTTTACGTTGTCTCGTAACATGGCCAGCGTATGATTTATCCAAAACAAGGGGTCAAACCCGGTGCGTTTAAGCTCTCCTTGTCCGGTTAACGAGCCTCGTATCGATTCATGTTGGATGTGAATCGACTCTGGATAGAATGTCTTAATTTCCTTGGCATAGCGTTTATGTTGATCACTGGTGAAAGTCACGTCCGCAGCCACATAAGGCTTCAACTCCCTCAACACTTTTCGTCGCATGGCACTGCTGCGGTCGGCTCTGTGGCCGTATTTTTCTCTTGAGCGCTTAGCGATCTTGCCACTGGCCGGTATTTGCGCGATACCAAAGCCAACGATGCTGCGTGTTTTTGTACAACACATGACCGCGACCGATAACGGTTTTAGGCGAGAGTGTTCGAAGGTTTCTAATTCATCCCATTGCACGTTGTTGAATAGTTCTTGTTGCGATTCTAACCACTGCGCATGTTTAATTCGTGCTTGTTCGGCCAGGAAAATGATCTTTCTGGCCACTGTTTTACGTGCACAGCCTTGGTTAAGCGCAATGCGCCGCTGCGAGGTACTGCTAACAATATCGGCTCTAACAAGCCGATTAAGACGGCGTCGCTTTTGCCGGTAGGTCGGTGAGTGGGTGGCACTTGAATGGCATGTTTTACAGGCCTTACAGCGATAGCGTTGAATCGACTGCGCATCTTCTGCACGAAGATAACGACCATATTTTACAGAGCATCCGGCTCCGCAGCGGGGGCAGTGTGGGTTCATCCTTGAACCTTTGGGTTGTTGAATTACGCTTTTTACTATAACGTAAAATTTCTATCAACACCCAAGTACACCAGTTAGTTATGAATGCCATCGCTATTGCTGTCCACCTAGTCGCCGCCGTAATTTGGGTCGGCGGCTTGTTCTTCGCTTATGTCATTCTCAGACCAACCGCTGTAGCACTCGAGCCTGGGCCGCGGCTCACATTGTGGGCCGGTATATTCAAACGTTTTTTTCCGTGGGTATGGATGGCCATCGTTCTGATCATGCTAAGCGGGTATTGGCTGATTTTTGGATGGTTTGATGGTTTTTCCACACTGCCTAAGCACGTGCACATGATGCATTTGCTTGGGTGGGTGATGACATTATTATTTATTTATCTCTACTACCGAATCTATCCGCACTTTGTTGCAGCGGTGAATGGTCAAGACTGGCCGACGGCTGGGCGGCATTTAAACCGAATTCGGCACATCGTTCTGTTAAACCTTGTGCTCGGTATGACCTTGCTCGTATTAGTTGCGGCCTGGCAGCGGGTAGGGACTTAGAATTGCGCGTTTTGCCAGTTCGCATTTTATTCAATGTGTCCACTTTGAGACAATTGGGCCAAAGCGCCTAAAACCCCCATTCTTTCTATCAAAAACAACGCATTAGCCGTTGATTTATTGGCAGATTACCGATATCCGCTAAACAATGTGCGTGATTTGGCGTGGTCGGATTTCCGCATTCAGTTTCATTTAAGCAAGCTTAGGTAATGTCGTAGCACAAGATTAGTTTTTTGCACGTTGTCGTTAATTTTTCGCGAACAATGCTGCTGCCGCTTAATCAGGATTGCTACGGTGTTTGGATTGTTTAAAAAAACAGATTTACCAACCGAGAAAGAGGCCTTACCGGGTCGCGACGTAGCGTTGCGGGTTGCGCAAACACATTTGGTGTTGAACAACCCAATGGCGGAACCGTTTCCTGACGATATGGAATTTGCCATGTTTGGAATGGGCTGCTTTTGGGGTGTCGAACGATTGTTCTGGCAACAAGAAGGTGTGTTCTCAACCGCGGTCGGTTATGCCGGCGGTGTAACACCCCATCCGCATTATTCTGAAGTGTGCACCGGTATGACGGGGCACAACGAGGTGGTTCGCGTTGTCTTCGACCCAAAAGTTATTTCCTATCAGCAACTGCTTAATTTGTTTTGGGAGTCTCATGACCCCACGCAGGGTATGCAACAGGGGCCAGATCGCGGCACGCAATACCGCTCAGGCATTTACACCTACAGCGTTGAACAACTTGCGTTGGCACAACAAAGTCAAAAGCACTATCAGTCGGCGTTAAAAGAAAAAGGTTTTGGGGCAATTACCACGGAAATAGTGGATGCACCCACCTTTTATTTTGCCGAAGATGAGCATCAACAGTATTTACATAAAAATCCAGGTGGGTATTGCAGCATGCGTGGGACTGGCGCTGTTTGTGCGGTGGCCCCAAACCAGGTGGCGTTGTGATTCATCTGCCGACTGATGCCATGCTCGTACCCTATGACGGTAGCTTTAGGGTCGCCGACTACGAAACGGTGCCGGGCGAAATATCAGGTAAAAAAGCGCTACAAAAATCATTAAAAAAGCGTGTGGAGCAAATCGCTAAGCTACAACGTAAGTTGTATGCAGATGATCGTTATTCTGTATTGCTGGTTTTTCAGGCAATGGATGCGGCGGGGAAGGACGGGACCATTCGTGCTGTCATGAGCGGGGTAAACCCCGCGGGCTGTCAGGTACATTCATTCAAAGCACCTTCGTCAGAGGAGCTTGATCATGATTTTTTATGGCGTACAGCCAAGAGCTTGCCAGAGCGCGGCCGCATTGGCATTTTTAATCGCAGTTACTACGAAGAAGTGCTTGCGGTTCGCGTACGACCAGAATATTTAGCCAAGCAACGTTTACCCCATATAAACGATTCAACGATTTGGGACGAGCGTTTTGCTTCCATTCGTGAACACGAAAATCACTTGGCGCGTAATGGCACGATCATTTTAAAGTTTTGGTTAAACGTCTCGCCTGAGGAACAAAAAGCGCGGTTCATGAGTCGATTAACTACACCCGAACGTTATTGGAAGTTTTCAAAAACAGATTTATCAGAACGAAGCAAGTGGTCTGACTACATGGCTGCCTATCAAGAGATCTTTAACGAGACCTCGCGCGAAAGTGCGCCATGGTATGCCATACCTGCAGACAACAAGCCTTATATGCGTCTATGCGTAGCGCAGATTATTGCAGAGAAATTGGCGTCACTGCCGCTTGCATATCCGGAGAAGTCAGCCGAAGAGTTGGCCTTATTTGAACAACATATCAGCCATTTAGAGCAAGAATCAGGTTGATTGGTCAGACTTTTGCGTGTCCTTCTATAACAGCGACACCGTCTAGAGCCACAGCAGATTCGAACTTGGAGCTAACTATGCAGTCAATGAAACGAATAGAACTACCTGAAGGAAAGGCACTTCGTCCGCTACCGGCAGAACTGACCTATGCGGCAACTGTCGACATCCGCAATGTCGAACAGGAAATTACCGACTTTATGATTCGGCGTGCATGTGAAGAGATGGATTCGCAGCAACAGTTTCCGTTCTGCGGTCGTAAACCTAAGCAGCGTCGAGGCTAATCAGTAACGTTGAGCTCACCAAGGGTATGTTTTTCAAACTTTGGTAATGTAGTCGCGGCTTAGTTGCTTTTGCAACTAGCCGACCAACTCATTCATTTCGAAGATTGGCAAGAGTATGCCAAGTACGATTGCCAGAACCACGCCACCCATTATCAAAATAACCACAGGTTCGAACAAGCCTAAGAACACGGCCATTGCAGAGCTCAGTTCACGCTCTTGGTGCGTTGCCGACTTCTCTAACATACTGTCCAATTTTCCTGACGCTTCACCACTAGCAACCAGGTGCAGCATCATTGGTGGGAAATAACCGGTTCTCTCTAAGGCGCTACCCATGGTTGACCCTTCACGCACTTCTGCTGCAGCACGATTAACCGCAGCACGCATCGGTCGGCTGCTAATAACTTGCGATGATATATCGAGTGCTTCGAGAATGGGCACACCACTGGCCGACAAAATACTTAAGGTTCTGGCGAATTGTGCTGTGTTATGGCTTCGAATAAGTCGTTTTAGCACCGGTATTCTAAGCATGATCGCGTGCACCCGCGTTTTAAAGGCTTCGCCTTTCATCGCATACCGAAATGCCACTATGCCCGCGATAATAATCGCCGCGAGCAGCAATCCCCATTCGCGCACAAATGCACTGGTGGCCAGCAGGCCGATGGTTAACGGTGGCAATGCCTGACTCATGCCTTCAAATACTTGTACCACTTGCGGTACGACATAGGCCAGTAGGAAGGCAACAATAAGAATGGAAGCCACAACCAACATGCTTGGGTAAATCAATGCTTTCTTGACCGTTGCGCTGGCTACTTGCCGTTCTTCGGTGTAATCGGCGAGTCGTTCAAGCACGGCATCAAGATGACCTGATTGTTCACCGGCAGAAACGGTAGCTTGGTAAATCTCTGGGAATACTTTGGGATAATCTTTTAGCGCGGATGCAAACGTATGGCCTTCCACCACTTTGGAACGAACCGACAACAACAAGGCTTGAATTTTTGGTTTTTCGGTTTGCCGGCTAACGGCCGCCAGTGTTTCATCCAACGGAGTGCCGGCACCAACAAGCGTGGCGATTTGGCGAGTCATTAAAGCCAGGTCGTTGGTTTTTATGCCGCCGCGAAAGCTTACCTTTTTCGCTCCAGCCTTGCCGCCTGCGGCCTTTGAGCGAATAGAGGTTTCATCAACTTGTAGAGGGGTGAGTTCTTTTTGGCGTAGCTGTGCGCGAGCAAGTCTTGCCGTGTCAGCCTCTAGTACACCTTTTTTCTCTTTGCCACGTACATCTAACGCAACATACTCAAAGGCCGCCATTAGCCCTCTCGTGTGACGCGTAGGACTTCTTCAATAGAGGTCTTGCCTTCCAATACCAAGCGTGCGCCATCATCTTGAATACCAGGGTGGCGCGTACGGGCTGCTTTTTCCAGGTCGTGTTCAGATGCTTCGTCGTGAATCATCGTACGCAGGGTTTCGTCAACTTCAACAACTTCATAAATACCGGTACGACCGATATAACCTGTGTGATTGCAACGATCACAACCGTGGGCTGCGCATACATTGGTTGTTTGACTCACGGTTGCGCGCAAGGTTTTTAATTCAGAGTGTGTTGGTGTAGTTTGGCGTTTGCAATGTGGGCAAAGCACTCGCACCAATCGTTGGGCGACTAAAGCCACCAGCGACGAGGCAAGTAGAAACGGTTCAACACCCATATCGCGCAATCGAGTGACAGCACCAATTGCCGTGTTGGTGTGCAGCGTTGATAACACCAAGTGCCCGGTCAAACTGGCCTGTACTGCAATGTCGGCCGTTTCCACATCACGTATTTCACCAACCATCACGATATCGGGATCTTGTCTTAGGATGGCGCGAAGACCTGCAGCAAAATCGAGCTCTACCTGGTTGTTAACCTGAGTTTGTCCGATACCGTCGATGTAGTATTCGATTGGGTCTTCAATAGTAAGAATCGAATAGCGCGATGTGTTTAATCGTGAAAGCGCTGCATACAACGTGGTTGTTTTACCAGAACCGGTTGGGCCAGTAACCAGCACGATGCCGTGCGATAAGGATAAGGAACGGGATAAGCTTTTGTGAGCTACTTCTGGCATACCTAAGCTTTCAAGGTCGAGTCGTCCAGCTTGCTTATCCAGTAAACGCAACACAACACGCTCGCCGTTTTCACCCGATGGCAATGTTGAAACACGCACATCGACTGCGCGACCAGCAAGGTGCAGAGAAATGCGACCATCAAGTGGTTTACGACGCTCGGCAATGTCGAGCTTAGCCATAACTTTTAAACGCGAGATGATTAGCGGCGCGATTTCGCGCGGAGGGTCAATCATCTTCTGCATAACGCCATCGACACGATAACGAACCGACAAGCGCGATTCGAATGGTTCGATGTGAATGTCTGATGCTTGTTGCCTAACAGCTTGAATCAAAATCGCATTGATTAGTTTTATAACCGGCGCATCGTCCTTTGATTCGAGCAGGTCTTCTGGTTCTGGTAAGGCGTCGGCCAACATGTTTAGGTCGACGTCGTCACCGAAGTCACCCATGATGTCGATCGCTTGTCCGGTCTCACCTTCGTAGTGTTGGGTCAGGCGTGCATCGAAATCGTCCTTGCTGATTTGCTCCATGGTCATGGCCTGGCCAGCTTTACGCCTTGCCTCGGTCATCGCCATCATAGTCACACCCGGTTTGTGAACTAAGCGCAATTCACCGTCGATCTTTTCAAGCAAAACGCCGTGACGTTTGGCGAAGGCGTAGGGCAGGTCGGAATGCGGACGCTGTGCCGCAGCACCTAAGGGCGCGGGTACTGCCGAATTATCGGCCGTGATATCCGTTTCATCGTTGGCCGCACCCGATTCTTCGGGGTCGCCAACATCTATAAAGTCTGCGGGTGATACAACCATTTTCTCAATCAATTTGCTGTGTCAAAAGGCCCAATCGCATCTTTCGCGCCAGCTTGGCGTTCCAAGCTCTCAATACGCGGTAATCCAGTATTCAGCCTTTGTTCCTTCGGGTCCAGATCGGAACTAGAGGTTGGCACAATTGTGTTCAATCCGTCTTTTACATTATTGACACGCTCACCCTCAAAGAAAAGGTGTATTTCAGGTAATTTTGGCGCCTGGCGGTTGTTTAATTCATCATTTTCAAACAAACCGAGCTGTGCGCTACGTAAATCGTCGTATTTGCTGCGGCTGTAGTAATCGGCCGTTTCGATGTCGCGCAAGATAGTTGGGTGCATGAATACCATCAGGTTGCGCTTGCTTTTGGTGCTTGTGCGGTAACGAAACAGGCTACCCAATAGCGGAATATCGCCCAATAAAGGCACTTTATCGTGGGTGTCGCTGATTTTGTCGTCGATCAGGCCGCCGAGTACTAAGGTTTGTCCGTCTTCGATTAAAACAGTGGTTTTGATCGCGCGCTTGTTGGTGGTGATATCGGATGCACCGGTGACCGAGGTGCTGCTGACGTCAGACACTTCTTGCTCGATATCCATTTTGATATTGTTGCCTTCGTTTATCTGTGGCTTCACTTTCAGGCTGATACCAATATCTTGCCGTTCAATGGTCTGGAACGGGTTGTTGTTAGCCGATGAGAGCTGTGTACCTGTCACGAACGGTACGTTTTGACCGACCACAATCTCTGCTTCCTGGTTGTCCATAGTTACAAGCGTGGGCGTAGACAGAATGTTGTTGTCTGAATCGGAGGCAATTGCCGAGAGCAAGAAGCCAAAATCCACGCCACCACTACCGAAGCGGCCCAGCGCTAATGACAAGCCGTTGCTCAAGCTGGCACCGCCACTGGCGATCGTGCCTGCCAACGCTTGGGTTGCGCCGCCAAGGTTGGTGTAGGCCGCTGGGCGATTGTTATCTGTGCCATCGACTGCGAAATTCACACCCAATTGCGCACTGTTGTTCTCAGATAGTTCAGCAATAATAGCTTCCACTAACACTTGCGCGCGACGTATGTCGAGCTGTTCGATAACCGCCAGAATGCTGCGCATCTCATCAGGTGGCGCAGTAATGATAAGTGCGTTGGTGTCTTCATCGGCTTGGATATCAACGTTTGGTCGTTCACTTTGTTGATTCGTTGCACGACGCACAATAGAGGCAGTTGGTGCTTGTTGCACGACCACACCATTCGCATTAACCGTAGGTGCCGCCGCATTAGTCGCAGGTGTTGCTCCGCCTGATGTACCGCCATCGTCACCCGATGAGCTGGTGCCGATTTTCGCTTGTCCTGCGGATACGCCTGTCAATATGGCTAATAGATCAACCGCATTGGCGTAGCGAAGGTACACAACCCGTGTGTTCCCACCGGATTCAACCGGCGTGTCGAGGTTAGCAATCAGGCCGCGCATACGCACGCGCGCGGGTTGGTCTCCGCTGAGTAATATGCTGTTGGTTCGTTCGTCTGCAGCAAATCGAACAGCCCCTGGAGCACCGGCTGCTTGGCCAGCTCGCGATTGCAGAGACCCTAAAATTCGGATGACTTCACTGGCAGAGGCGTGGTTCAACCGAATCACCTCCACTTCTTCGTTGTCCGGGCGGTCGATGCCGTCGATGATTGAAATCAATCGCTGAATGTTGCTGGCGCGGTCGGTCACAATTAGCGTATTAGTTGCAGCGTAGGCGGCCAGGTGTCCTTGCTGTGGCACGAGGGGGCGTAGGATAGGTACTAACTGCGCGGCTGGTACGTTTTCAACCTTAATCACTTGTGTGACCAACTGGTCGCCGCCACTGCCGTCGAACTGAGGTACGGGGCCTTGTTTTGCGTTCACATCGGGTACGATTTTAATCAAGTCCTTACCGGGCACGGCTGAGTAGCCGTGGACCTGCAGAACCGATAAAAACGTCTCGTAGAGTTCGTCAGCGCTCAGTGGTTTTGCCGAAATAACGGTTACTCGTGCTTTAACCCGAGGGTCGACCACAAAGTTCTTACCCGACTGGCGTGAGACCGTCTGAATGAGCGAGTGAATATCCGCGTTTTTCAAGTTCAGCGTGAAGGTATCTTCCTGCGCACGCAACGGCCCGCTAAACAGCAGGGCCAAACCCAAGAGGGCGAAAAGAATATTCGTAGTTAGCCTGTTATTCATATTTTTTTGGAGCAATTTCACCTTGATTAAAGTGTAGCCCGTTACGGCCCAAACATCGGTTTATTGCGCAAGTGAAATAGACAGTGGAATCTCAGCGCCATCGCGCAATACTGTCACTTCTAATGCTTGTGCCTTCACCGCGTTACGCAACGCGCGTATGCCTTGTTTCTGGCTGTTTAGCTGAATGTTATTTACCCGCGTGATGACATCACCAGCAACAATGCCTTGGGCTTCCAGAATCTCTGGATTTTGTTTCGGCGTTATTCGGTAGCCGACCAACTTACCGTTTTCCTGATAGGGCTCTGCAGACACAATACGACCCAACATTGATGGGTTGCGTGCCAGTACATCGCGCAACGCGCCCGGGTTCGATGGCAATTCAATTGGCGCTTGATTCGCACTCCCACCACCGTTACTGGCTTGTCCTTGGGATTGATTGCTGGTTGCTTGTGGGAGTGGTCGCATAGCAATCGGCTGAACATTCTCTGGCAAACTCAGTTTTTCAAACACGCCACGGTTGTTCAGAACCACGTAATCTTTGTGTACTTCTTCGAGTGTTACTTCACCAACAATCTTGTCGCCAATACCAAACGCGGATTGCTCGTTAGAGCCTTCGCTGATAATCGCTATAGCGCGTTCGGCCGGTGTGTACGCGAAAACGCCCGATAAAACCAGTTGTAGCTTGGTTTCACCGGCTATTTTTGGTTCTTCGTCGACAACTGCTACTGCAACAGGCGCTTTACTGGCGTCACCAAACAGGTGTAAGCCTGCGGTTATTTGCGCTTGCTTGAGCGGGTCTGCTGCTTTGTTTTGCGCACCGACCGGTGCTACAACCGGGTTGGTTCTGTAGTCGGTTTCGGGCATCGGCAAAAACATGGGCAGTAGCTTCATCGACAGTACAGCTAACGCCCATCCCAATGCGATTACAAGTAGGGTGTTTACCCATCTAGGCAGCCGTGCCGGTTTGTCAGTAAAACCCATGGAGCCTGCAGTTGCACTCATGTCTATATAACCTTAAATTCGTCAGTAATCTTCAATGAAACCCACACTGACTCGCATTGCTTAACGCACGCGGTCGCACAGTTTCCTGCACATGGGGACCTAGAGTCAACGGTTCAATATTGACGCCAGTTGCGCTCTTTGAGCACAGTAGGTAGAGAGAAGTTCGGCAAAGCGTGATCGACACTCGAATTTAGTGGCGTTCATCGCTACAACGAACGTTAGTTGATGTAGGTGTTAAATCGGATTACTGCTTGTATAACAAAGTGACAATTGATCGGTTCAGGTCGTGATTGCCGCTATTTAATCATGATATTGCATTTTATTGCAGGATGGTTATATCCAATGCTTGAATTCTGTGGGCGAATTCGTTGGTCAATAATTTGACATTTTCGGCAAATAAGCCGGTGACGACATCGTCAACCGGCTTATTGTTAACGCTGATGTGATCGTATCCGATCAAACCATGTCTTTCAAACCCTTCAATGGCAATACCTTAACGACTTTGCGTGCAGGCTTGGCTTTGAAAATGGTGGGTTCTTTCGTGAACGGGTTGATACCCTTCCGAGCCTTAGTAGCAGGCTTCTTGATAACACGAATTTTCATCAAACCGGGGATGCTGAACATGCCAGGTCCGCGTGGCTTTAGGTTGTCTTGAATAATGCCTTCAAGTGCTTCGAACACTGATGCAACTTCTTTACGGCTGAGTTCAGTTGTATCAGCAATAGAGGTCAGGATTTCTGACTTAGTTGGTGGCTTCTTTACTGCTGCAGATGCTTTTTTCTTAGCACTCGCTTTTTTCTTGGTGGCTTTTTTTTTCGCCGCCATGATGTATCCCTCGCATAACTTGACTGTAAACGGATTAGTGACAGTTAGAAAAAAACTAACTGTACAAGCGTGTGATTGACTGTATATGCAGTGTTATTTGCAATTCAGCAATCGGTTAGAGCGCGCGAAAGTTAACACACTTTACTGATCGCGTACAAAGTTTATAGAACAAAATTTGTAAAAAACACTGTATTTACAGTAAATCGCGATAAGGGAGCGTTAAAACTGCCTAATTTAAGGTGTTTTTGATGAATATTTGTACAAATAATTGTTTGGTCAGTTAGCCACAAACGGTGCTATGAGCGTTCCAGAAACAACCATTTGCAATGCAAACATGCCGAGAATGCCAATGAGTAAGGTAATGTCGAAACCACCGATTGGCGGTACATATTTTCGGATGGGGCGCACGATCGGTTCGGTTATGCCGCTAAGCAAGTTGCGAACTGAATCGGTTTGCGGGTTTGGAAACCAGCTAAGTATCGCTTGCACAAACATGGAGTAAATGAACACGTTAAACAGCGTGTGCACCACATCCGCGATAGCGATCATTGAGGTAGTCCAGTAGGAGAACAGGCCAAGCCCGACCAGGCGGCCTGCTACCGCCACGTGGTCAGTTTGGATGGTTTTTAGCAGCAGTAATTTCAACAATAAAACCACGAATATCATCAGCAAGCTGGAGGTGTCGTAGCTTTTTATGCTGGGCACAATCCTGCGCAATGGTTTGAGCACCGGGTCAGTCATCTTGACGATAAACACGGCTAGCGGGTTGTAGTAGTCGGCGCGAAACAGCTGCATTATGAAGCGAAATGCCAGCATTAAAGCGTAGATGTTAAACGCTGCGCCAATCAGAAAGCCGAGGGCATTGGTTAGTGCGTTGACCATGGTGACTGTGTTCCTATGACAATTCGTCGATGTATCAACCGATAAGTGTAGCGCCGTTTACTCAGCTTGAGGCGCCGAATTCATCGCCGAGTTCAACCGCTCTATCTGCCGCTGCTTGCATCGCCTTGGCAACAATGTTTGGCAGGTCTTGTTCGTTGAACACGGCCAAAGCGGCGGCGGTGGTTCCACCTTTCGAAGTCACGTTTTCGCGCAACACGTGCGGTGGGTGCTCTTTTGCGCGTGCCATGCTGGCGGCACCAAACGCGGTCTCGATAGCAAAATCGCGGCTAAGCTCAGGGTCGAGGCCGAGGTTTTCAGCCGCTTTTGCCATGTGCTCAATAAGGTAAAAAAAGTAAGCTGGTCCGCTGCCAGAGAGAGCGGTAATTGCGTCGAGTTGAGACTCTTCGTTAACCCATTGCGTTTTGCCAGCAGTGTTGAGCAGGCTTTGCGCTGCCGAGCGCTGTTGTTCAGAACAGCTCTCATTCGCGAACAACGCCGTGGCGCCTAAGCCCAGCAGTGCAGGCGTGTTTGGCATGCAGCGAACAATCGGTGTTGCCGTTGGCAGCCACTGACTCATGGAGTCGCCGCGAACACCGGCTGCCACGGAGATTACCAGACTCGGTTTTCGTGGAGCAAGTGATTGGCAGACGGTTTCAACAATGTGCGGCTTGACGGCAATGACCACCGATGATCCTTCGCTAATGTTATCGATGCTGTCGGCGCTTTGTACGCCAAATAGTTTTTCTAGCTTGGCGCATGCGTCTGCACTGATATCAACAACGGTAATGTCGTTACCGCTTACGCCACTACCTACCAATCCGCCAATCAAACTGCTGGCCATGTTGCCAGCGCCGATAAAGGTCCACTTTGCGCCCGACATCGTGCTTAACTCGCTAAACGTTTGCGTTTGTCGTCGATCGATTGCAATAAGCGATCAAAAGCTTCAGCAAACGATGCGATGCCCGCGGTTTCGAGATCATTGGTGATGTTCGTCAGTGATACGCCCAGATCGCTGAGTTCTGAGAGCTGTTGGTGCGCAAGGTTTAAACCGTTAGCCAATTTTGCCGAGCCCACGCCGTGATCGCGAAACGCGTCCATGGTTTTTGGCGGCAGGGTGTTAACGGTGTCAGGTCCGATTAATTCTTCAACATACATGACGTCTGAATAGTCTGGATTTTTTGTGCCGGTGCTGGCCCAGAGCAATCGCTGTGGCCGTGCCCCTTCGGCGCGCAATTTGGCAAATTGATCGCTGCCGAATAAATTCGCGAAGTGACCGTAGGCGACTTTTGCGTTGGCGATGGCGATTTTGCCTTTTAGCGATTTTGCGGCATCACTGCCGATGCCATCGAGCGCTTTATCAACTTCGGTATCGACGCGGCTAACGAAGAAGCTTGCTACCGAGGAAATATTATCTACCTTATGGCCAGCAGCATGGCGTCTTTCCAAACCAGTGATATAGGCCTTGGCGATTTCCAGATAGCGTTGCACACTGAACAGCAGCGTGACATTCACGTTCACACCTTGTGCGGTTAATTCTTCGAACGCAGTAACGCCGGCTTTAGTGCCTGGGACTTTTATCATGAGGTTAGGTCTGTCAACACGCTTATTCAGATACAAACCCATGGCAACCGTACCAGCGGTATCGTGTGCCAAGTCAGGGGTCACTTCCAAGCTAACGTAACCATCAACGCCATTCGTCTGTTTATAAGTGTCGGCGAACGCATCAGCGGCACCTTGGATATCTTCGATGGCAAGCTGATTGAACACCTCCAGATTATCGATACTTGCGTCGTTGCCGATCGCTGCGATGGTGTTATCGTACTCATCGGTTTTGGCTATGGCTTGTTCGAAGATGGCAGGGTTGGATGTTAGACCCATGACCTGATCGTTTTTGATAAGGGCTTGCAGGTCTCCATCAAGCAGGCTGCGTTGGATATAGTCCAGCCACAGGCTTTGTCCTGCTGCATACGCGTCTACCATTGGATTGCTGTTTGACATCTATTTCTACCCTTAATTTTATGTTTGGCTTAGTTTGGATTCTACCATTGATAAGTGTTCGCGCTATTTAAGTGCGCGCGCCAAATATAGCTGTGCCAACGCGAACAATAGTTGCACCCTCGGCTATCGCAGCTTCCAAGTCACCACTCATACCCATCGACAAGGTATCCAATGTGGGGTGTGTAAGTTTGAGCTTGCTGTGTAGTTCTCTAACCCGAGCGAACGCATCGCGTTGTTTGTCGAATTCAGTTTGCGGGGTAGGGATGGCCATGAGCCCGCGCAGGCAAAGTTGCGGGAGTTGCGCGCATTGCTCGGCCAGCTCGTGTACTTGATCGGCGCTCACACCAGACTTACTCGCTTCGTTGTCGATATTCACTTGCAGACATATTTGCAAAGCAGGGCGATTATCGGGGCGATTTTGCGCAAGCTTGGTGGCCACTTTTAAACGTTCAACGCTGTGCACCCAATCAAATGATTTTGCAATACCAGCCGCTTTTCGCGATTGAATTGAGCCAATAAAGTGCCATTCGCATTGTTTATGGCCCAGTTTTGCCACTTTCTCAAATCCCTCATCGGGGTAGTTTTCACCAAAAGCGCGCTGGCCAGCTTCGATCGCAGCCTCGATTAGCGCTGTGGGTTTGGTCTTGCTGACCGCTAACAGTTGTATGTTATCCGGGTTGCGGCCGTGCTTTTCAGCCATGTTACGGATGTCGTTTTGTACCGTCTTGAGGGCGGCGGCGATATTGTTTGTGGAGCTGCTCACAGTTTTGTGCCTTCGATTCAGTAAATGTCGGCTGCTTCATACCCAGTGGTTCCAAGCACTAAGCAATCCACAAATATGGCCGACAACTCTCTCAAATACCAGTTGTGTATGGGCACTCTACACAGCTTTTCGACTGCATACATTAATTAAAGGGTTCAACAATGGATATCGCACAACTACTAACATTTGGCGTTAAAAACGGCGCCTCGGATATGCACCTGTCTGCAGGACTGCCTCCTATGATTCGAGTGGACGGTGATATGCGTCGTGTGAATATCCCAGCGCTAGACCATGCGGCAGTTCAGGCCATGGTGTACGACATCATGAACGATAAGCAGCGTAAGGATTTTGAGGAACACCTCGAGACTGACTTTTCGTTTGAAATCCCTGACACTGCTCGCTTTCGTGTAAATGCGTTTAACCAAAACCGTGGTTGCGGTGCTGTATTTCGAACCATCCCGACCGAGATCCTGACGCTTGAGCAATTGGGCTGCCCACGTATATTTCAAGAAATTTCAGAAATGCCTCGTGGCATCGTGTTGGTAACCGGCCCGACGGGTTCTGGTAAATCTACAACGCTTGCAGCGATGATGGATTATAAAAACGATACTGAGTTGGGCCACATTCTAACCATTGAAGACCCGATAGAATTTGTACACGAGAGTAAAAAGTGTCTGATCAATCAGCGCGAAGTGCATCGCGACACCTACGGATTCTCGAATGCGCTGCGATCAGCTCTTCGTGAAGACCCAGACGTTATTCTGGTTGGTGAGATGCGTGATATGGAAACCATATCTCTTGCGCTAACCGCGGCTGAAACAGGTCACTTAGTCTTCGGTACATTGCACACCAGTTCCGCTGCAAAAACCGTTGACCGTATTGTCGATGTATTTCCAGCGGGTGAGAAGCCAATGATTCGCTCTATGTTATCTGAATCATTGAAAGCGGTTATCTCGCAAACGCTATTGAAAAAAACCGGTGGTGGCCGAGTTGCTGCTCACGAAATCATGATCGGTACCCCAGCGATTCGTAACTTAATCCGTGAAGATAAAGTTGCACAAATGTATTCAGCGATTCAAACCGGCCAAGGCCAAGGTATGCAAACACTTGATCAAAACTTGAAAGAGTTGGTTAACCGTGGTGTTGTTGATTTGGCTGAAGCGCGTAAGAAGGCGCAAAACCCAGACACTTTATAAATCAAGAGTGATCGTGTCGGGCCGACTTTTGCGTCGGCCCAAATTCAACAGTTTAATTTATATTGATCACAGGATAGGTAGCTATGGACTTAAAAGTCGCAAAGCGTTTCATGGACGAACTGCTGGTAAGCTTATTTAAGAAAGGCGGTTCTGATTTATTCATTATTGCGGGTGCTGCGCCTGCGATGAGAATACACGGCAAAATAACGCCCGTGATGGATAAAAAGCTGAGCGCCGATCACACGTTAGCATTGACTCAGTCACTGATGACTGAGGCTGAGCGTGAAGAATTTGCCAAAACCAAAGAGTGTAACTTTGCAATAGCGTTACCTGATATTTCACGTTTTCGTGTTAACGCATTGGTACAACGCGGTAGTGCGGGACTAGTTGTTCGTATCATCCCGAATGAAATCCCTAGTTTCGAAGATCTGCATTTGCCAGAAATTATGAATCAAATTGCGATGACTAAGCGTGGTTTGGTAATATTTGTGGGTGGTACAGGTTCTGGTAAGTCGACCAGTCTTGCGTCCATGATTGACTATCGAAACGAGAATACCAATGGTCATATCATTACCATAGAAGACCCGGTGGAATTTGTTCATCACCACAAAGGTTGTATCGTAACGCAACGCGAAGTTGGTACGGACACAGACTCCTTTGAGATTGCACTGAAGAATACACTGCGACAAGCGCCAGACGTTATTCTCATTGGTGAGATACGTGACCAGAAAACAATGGAACACGCTATTGCGTTCGCAGAAACTGGTCACTTATGTTTAGCCACTTTGCACGCGAACAATACCAACCAGGCACTTGATCGAATCATCAACTTCTTCCCGGAAGCTCGGCATAAGCAGTTATTGCTTGATTTGTCGTTGAATGTGAAAGCACTGATCTCGCAACGACTATTGCCAACGCCCAGCGGCAAGGGGCGTCGTGCGGCTATTGAAGTTTTACTTAATACACCATTAATGTCAGACTTGATACTCAAAGGTGAAGTGCATGAAATCAAAGCACTCATGAGCAAAGGTCGCGACCAAGGTATGCAGACATTTGATCATGCCTTGTTCGATCTATTGAACGAGAATGCGATTACTATAGAAGAAGCCATGCGTAATGCTGACTCTGTTAACGATCTACGCTTACGTATTAAGCTTGAAGGTGGCGGTTCTGGTGCTGTTGATGACATGATCGCCGATTCTATGTCGCTCGAAGAAGATGATGACGACGATAAGCATTCCATGCAACTCTAACGCATCTTTTACAATTGGCGCTGGTTAAGGCCGATCAGTACCAAGACGCCCGCTTAGTCAGTAGACTTCGCGGGCGTTTTGCGTTGTAACGGGGAAACTGCCTCACTTTCGTGGCATACTATAAAACGTGCAGTAAGTGGTGCGCCAGCGTGAGTGAATTTACTGATTATCTTCGCGATGTTTTTTCGCAATTCGGTGTGATCAGCATACGACGAATGTTTGGTGGGCATGGCATCTATTTTGACGATTGTATGTTCGGTCTCGTTGCCGACGATACCTTGTATTTAAAAGTAGACGAGTACAACCAGCACTTCTTTGCAGAATTAGAATTGCAGGCATTCGAGTACGAGAAGTCTAATGGGCGCGTGATGGCCATGAGCTATCGAATGGCGCCTGAGTCGATCTACGAAGATCAGGAAGAGGCGGCGGCATGGGCAAGCCATTCCTGGGAAGCTGCACGGCGTGCGAAAAATAAAAAAGTGCTTGCCAAGAAAAAGGCTAAGAAAAAATTAGCTAAAAAGAAGCTTAATACTGGGCTGGTGAGTAAGAAGCAAGTGAGTAAGAAGCAGGCCGGTAAGAAGAAAGCAGCTGCGACAAAGGTGAGCAAGAAAAAAGTCAGTAAACAGATTAAGAAGAAAACTGGCAAAAAGAGAGATGCGTAGAGCGAGTATCTTGCGTAGTGTTTATTTACATAATGCTGCGGAGCACGATGACAGGGAGACCAGCAAGTGAAGGCTGGCGAGATGAAATAAAATAGTAGTTCTATAACTAAAGCCACTATGGAATAGTTGGCTAGAATTTTTCATACGTCCGAAAAAAAGAGCGTCACGAAAGAAATGGTTGCCACACCTTCAAGTCCCGATGGCTCAGATTTGCCAGAGCTAATCGAGTATGTGTCCGAAAAAGTAAAAACACTCTTTGGACGTACTGACAAACCATCAATAATTGTATCGCCCTATCGAATGAACCCTCTCGGTTCGCATATCGATCATCAAGGCGGATCTGTGATAGCGCGTACAATCGATCAATACTCTATTCTCGCGTTCTACCCCTTATCCACGCCTAGAATACTACTGCATAGTGATACTGGCGATAGCAGTGATAAAGCCGCTGCGTTCGAAATAGGCAGCATAGCAACAGAGGAAAACTGGATACGCTATGCGATGGCCAGTGCCAAAAGTTTTACCGGGCTTAACCCGGATGCGAATGGCTTTTCGGGTTTGATATACGGTTCTTTGGTTGGGGCGGGTTTAAGCTCTTCGGCATCTGTGATTCTTGCGTATTTAGGCGCTCTGGCTTTCGCAAATGATATGACGTTAACCAACGCTGAGTTGGTAGAGCTTGTCAGGCAAGTTGAAAATGAGCACATGGGTTTAAACAACGGCCTGCAAGATCAGATGTCAGTCGTGTTCGGACGATCAAATGCATTGTCCTTGCTGCATATGGAGTCAGCAACGGCATCTTATATAGCTGACCCGCCTATTGTTGATGAAGTGTG
This sequence comes from uncultured Granulosicoccaceae bacterium, assembly GCA_938035945.1. GTDB lineage: Bacteria > Pseudomonadota > Gammaproteobacteria > Granulosicoccales > Granulosicoccaceae > Granulosicoccus. Next base: position 29,923 of record CALHOU010000002.1, on the reverse strand, counting down.
CTGGGTGCTTTGCTATTCGGGCTTCTCGCGTGAATTAGTGTCTTCTGGATTTAATGATCGTGTGCGGGAATGCCGTGAAGCGGCGAGAGCCTTAGACCCCGATGCTTCGCGGCTCGGTGATGTCGCCTTGGATAAACGTAGCGATGCGCATATCGCGCACCTACCAGCGCATTTGGGTCGTCGCGCAATCCATGTTTATACTGAAATGGCGCGTGTTGAAGAAGGTTGTGATGCCTGGCGCACGGGTGATTGGGCGCGCTTTGGTGAGCTAATGAATCAGTCTTGTCATAGCTCCATTGCAAACTACGAATGCGGTAGCGAGGCTATGATCGAGTTGCATGACATCGCACGCAATCAAGCCCATGTATTTGGTAGCCGCTTTAGTGGCGGGGGGTACGGTGGGTGTTTGCTGATGTTGGTGAATCGAGCTCAAGCTGAACCGGTGCGTGAGGCGGTGCTCTCCCAGTACTTAAAGCGCTTTCCGGAAAAACAAGGTGTGGCCAAGGCGTTTATCGCGAATGCGGAAAACAATGCACGACTGATTATATCGTGACTAACATGGCGCCGGTAAAAACAGCGATCGTGCTTTGCGCTGGTCGTGGAAAGAGGCTATCGCCGCATACGGATACAACACCAAAACCACTTCTGCGTGTTGGGCAAAAACCCACGCTCGACTTTATTTTTACGGCACTTGAATCCGCCGGTATTGAAAAGATCGTGTTGGTTACTCACTATTTGGCCGATCAGATCGAGGCATACGCAAAGGCGCAAACTTTTTTCGCCACCGAGCAAGTTGTTTGTGTTGCGCAGAATGCCTTATCCGGTACAGCTGATGCGGCCCTTGCAGCCTTAGATGCAAAGCCTGAGTGGTTCGATAGTGCCTTTTTACTGACCGCCAGCGATTATCTGGTACCGCAATCCTTCTACAAAGATCTATTGCAGCGCTATATCGAGCATGACAAAACCATAGCCGTTAGTCTGAAACGCATTGCCACTGCTGAAATGGCCATGCGCAGTAGCGTGCGTTTTGATGAGCACGGTGATGTATTGGAAGTGGTGGAAAAACCTGCACCGGGTTCAGCGCCTAGCGCACTGAGTGCGAATCTTGTGTATGTTTTACCGAGTGACATAGTTGAACACATTCGGGCCGTACCGCTATCACCACGAGGTGAGCGTGAAATACAAACGGCTGTGAATACGTATTTGAAAAATCATGGCCCGGGCTGCTCTCTGGAGCAGCCGGTGCCGTCGGAGTGGCATCCAGATATGCGCTGATGATGTTACGATTCTGTTTTGACCATTCAAGAGTCGCACGTGGCCCAACTCTATTTTTACTATTCTGCGATGAACGCAGGTAAGTCAACATCGCTGTTGCAGTCTGCGCATAACTATCAGGAACAGGGCATGGATGTGTTGCTGTTCACCGCCGCGATTGATGATCGCTACGGGCAAGGTGTTATCAAATCACGCATAGGTCTTTCATCCGATGCCATCGTATTTGACGCGCAAACCGATTTTGTTAGCGTTATAAGTGAAAACAAAAAACCCAAACTTGCCTGTGTGCTTGTCGATGAAGCACAGTTTCTGTCCCAGAAACAGGTGGATCAACTTGCCCTCATAGTCGATGAGCACGATTTGCCCGTGCTTTGCTATGGAATTCGCACCGACTTCCAAGGTGAGTTGTTTGCAGGCTCCTCGCGTTTGTTGGCCATTGCCGATAAATTATTTGAGCTTAAAACCGTTTGCGCCTGTGGGCGCAAGGCGACGATGACGGTTCGGCTTGATGAAAACGGGCAAGCTATCGCTGCAGGCAATCAGGTTGAGATTGGTGGCAATGAACGATACGAATCAAAATGCCGTCGTCATCACCGCGAACTCATGCGCGGCGCGCAGGCCTGAGTATTGAATAAGAATATGCTAAATACCATGCTTGACGGGATTGGCGTAGATCAATCTGTCGTCGAGCAATTACGCTTAAGCAGCTCCTGTGATGATGTCCTGCAATCGTGTTTTAAAACCACCGATTTTGCTGCGAGTAGTTATTTAGCCGTGGGTTGTGCATTGGCTGAGTATTGCCGTTCAGCTCACGACAATTCTGTTGCGCGTATCCATGTTGACAATCGCTTAGCATCATTATGGTTTAGTGCTAGCTTATCGCCAATCGATTGGGAACGCGGTAGCGTTTGGGATCCTATTGCAGGTAATTATCAAGGTGTTGATGGGTGGATACGATTACACACCAACGCACCTCATCATAAAAGCGCAGCCTTAAGCGTACTGCAGTGCGAAGCTAGTCAAGATCGTGTTGCCAAAGCCGTGGGTGAATGGCAGGTCGACAAGCTTGAGCAGGCCATGGTTGAGGCTGGCGCATGTGCTGCAAGCATGCGTACACTCACACAATGGCAACAACATCCGCAGGGTCGAGCAGTCGCGGCTGAACCATTAGTGCATTGGAAGGAGCTTAATGTCGCGGATAAAGATACCCACCCTGTTAGTGTTGATCGGCCGTTAGCTGGAATACGGGTGCTGGATTTGACTCGTGTGCTGGCAGGTCCGGTATCGACGCGCTGTTTAGCTGCTTACGGCGCCGATGTTTTACGTATCGACCCCATCAGCTGGAACGAACCGAGTGTTGTGCCGGAAGTCACCTTGGGTAAGCGCTGTGCTCACCTTGATTTGAAAACAGAGACGGGGCGTAACCAGTTAATTGAACTTTTAAAGTCCGCTGATTTACTCATACATGGTTATCGACCTGGAGCAATGCGTGGCTTGGGTCTGAGCGATGAAGAAATCTCAGCCGTGAATCCAAGCATAATTAATGTGTCACTTTGTGCCTATGGTTGGACAGGGCCATGGTCGCAAAGACGTGGCTTTGATAGTTTGGTACAAATGAGCGCAGGCATTGCAGATGAAGGCATGAGGCAGTTCGAAAGCGATAAGCCCAGACCATTACCGGTGCAGGCTTTAGATCATGCAACGGGATATCTAATGGCAGCTGTCGCGATGCATGCCCTTTCGGTTAGAAAAAAATCCGGGCAAGTGTTAAGTGCAAAATTATCTCTGGCTAAATCGGCCGACTTGCTCATGCAGTATAAACAAATCATTACAACACCAGCGTTTCCACAAAGATGTGATGCTGATTTAAACGACAACATTGAAAAGAGCGCTTGGGGTTTAGCCAAGCGAGTTCACTTTCCGTTAACGACGGACCCGGTTAAGGCTGTGTGGGATTTACCTGCGTGCGAACTTCGATCTTACCCTGCGCATTGGTAGCAGCAGCTTAGCTCACAGCTTTTCGATGGTCATATAAGCGTGTACGTATCCCATTCCATGGTCTTGTGGATTTTGCGCCACTTGGGATTCATAGCTGGCATAGTAAGCTTCGATAATATCTTCACGCTCTTGTGTTGGCCGATCAGCGGATAGTGCGCCGATGAACGTACTTTCATTCCAGGAGCGGATGGTTGGAATATAGGCTTTTGCAAATTGCTGCGCATTGCCATGTACTTTAAAATCCTCGGCAAACGGGCAGGGTACAACCGCTGTTTCAATGTCAACCAAACGTAACCCAGCTTTGTGTACAGCTGAGTTTGTATCCAGCAAGGGCTGTGAAAATTCTTCGGCGGTGTTGTAGTACTGAGGTAAGGTCATGGCCTCGTACTCACCGGCAGTAATTGTATTTTGATCAACAAAGTCTTGCCAGTTATTGTTGAAGTTATCGAACATGTTCACGCCGCCGGTGTTACCCAGGTAGTTGCCATTTTCATCAATACAAAAATTGATTAACACAAGCTTTGCTCCCGATTTCATCTCGCGAGCGCGCTGCAACAGGATGGTTTCCCAGTCTTTAGCCGCTTGCGCTGCAAATGCGCGTCTATCCTCTCCGTTCGCGCCAACCATGTGCACATGGCCCTTGATATCACAAGGCTTTTGGCTGAGCCAATGCATGGCAGTTGCGGAGAACCCCAAGTTTAAGGAATTGGACGGCAAGATCGGTGTATAAAAAGAAGCCCCTGATTCAAGTGCGAACACATTGCTGTGCTCATCAAGATAGGAATCGAACTGGGTCAGCCCATGCAGAATCTTTACCAGCGCATTGAAATCATTACGGGCCTGGTCTGCGTAGACGATTTGTATGTCTGACGCTTCGTTCGCGCGAATGTGCTTAACCACAGAGCGCCACAAATCTAAAGAGGTACCGCCGTCAGCGCAGCCCATGTCACTAAAGTGCCAAGTGCCTTGGTGATCAGGCATGCTGTTTATCGCGGCAATGACCCGTGGTGTGGCTTTATCGATGACATCTTTCGCTCCAATGGTGGCAAGCGAATAAAGTCCATCACCAGACATCGTGATGTTATCGGCATGTGCTGTTGGTTTACTCATACGGATCGCTTATGCGTGCAACTAAAAATTCAAAGATAAATCTCTGTGGTGCGAGTTACAGGCTGCAACAAATAAAGACTGCTCGCGTGTCAAGCGTTCTTGTTGGCGTATGCCGATGGTTCCGCTCATGGCCTGTTCAAACTCTTTTAACTGAGGCCCAAGCGCGACTTCTGCTTCGCTGCGCCATTGCATCTCTTCGGCGTAGATTTTCATCGCTTTGTCGATAGATTTAAGTGCTGCATCTTGGTTTGGCTTTTTCTTCTTTAAGCTAGATCGTGCTTTAGATACAGCACTTTTTATCTTGGAAGCGCCTTCAATATCACCAAATTGATCAGCCAGTGCTTTGATTGGATCTATTAAGTCTGCAGGTTCTTCGTTTTCAATGCGTGCGCGCATTTCTGGCAGCGTGGATTCGAGCTTGCGTAATGCTGAGGTTGCACCTAGGGCGGCAGAAATTTCGAGTACGTTTTTATAGCCGTTGTCGGCCGCTTTTCGGTAGGCCAAGCGCGCTTTATTCTCGGTATCTTGCAGGCCAACATGTTTTTCGTTTTCGGCTTCCCACTCAGCTGGAAATTGAGCCAGAAGATCGTTCTTGGCTGTCTCGATATTCGCCAGCCGTTCGTCAATAGCACTGATGCGTTTTTCCGCATTTTCACCGCTGATTCTCTCGCGCGCCGTATCCAACTCTATGGCGGTAGCTTCGAGCTCGCGAATTTTTAATTCCAGTGCACGCACTTGGGTGTGGTACACGCGGTAGTTGTCGGCATTGGCTTGTGCTGCTAGTTCGGCGGCTTTAGCGTCGCTCAATAATGTCTTGGCATCTTCGGCACTATCAAAGCTAGCTGTCAGCGCTTTAGCCATTTTCTTTGGTAACAATGAAACATCAAGGCCGCGCGCCTTTGCCAGCGCATCATCAAATCCGCTGTTGGTATCGGAAAATTGCTCAAGCGTGTATTCCTCAATGCAGTATTGTAATTTCGGATTACGCGGTGGTGGTGCGGTTTCTGATAGTAAGGACATCCGGTTAGGCAGATAGTTAACCAATGGTGGGAAGTAACCGACAATACCAAGCGCGATCAGCTGTAAACAAATAAACGCTATTACACCTTTATACATATTGACGGTTTTAACAATCGCCGGCGCCACGCCGCGAAGATAAAACAGCGCAAAACCAAAAGGCGGTGTTAAGAACGATGTTTGAATGTTCAAGCCGATCATAACGCCAAGCCAAACGGCGGTGATGTTTGCCGATGGGTCGGCGAGCAATATAGGTGCAACGATAGGTACAACAACAACAGCGATCTCTATGAAATCTAGAAAAAAGCCAAGGATAAAAATAACCGCCATAACAATAATGAACTTGGTCCAAAAGCCACCGGGCAGCGCGTTAAGGTAATCGCGGACCAATTCTTCACCACCGAACGCACGGAAAGCTGCGGTTAACATGGCAGCGCCAAGCAGGATGATGAATACCAATGACGTGGCTTTTGCGGTTTCGATCATCACTTCATGCAGCGTATTGTTTTCGCGATTCACGCGCACGCCACTCCAGAGCAGTGCAATCAGCAATAGGCTCACAACACCGATAGAGAAGATGATGCCGATCATGTCACGATCGGTTTTTATGTTTTTGACATTGCTATCAAATAGGGCAAGTGCAATCGCTAATCCGATCAACCCAATCACGGCCAGTATGGCTGGCCAGTAACGCCGTGGGCCTTCTTTCAGGCGGTAACTTGCCATCAACAACGCACCAGCTGCACCGATCGCACCGGCTTGGTTTACGGTTGCGATACCTGTGATGATGGAGCCGAGAACCAGAAAAATTAAGGTCAGTGGCGGTACCAGCGTGCCAACAACTTTCAGTAAGAAGTGTTTGTTATACCCACCTTCAAACCGAACCGCTGGTGCTTTGGATGGGCGGAACATTGCGTAAAGCAATATGTACAACATGTACAAACCAACCAATACAAGGCCTGGCAACATAGCGCCTAGAAACATTTCACCTGCACTGGTGGATGTGACGGCAAACTCCGACGGCATGCTAATTTCACCGGTGGCGGCTTTGTGCAGCGCTTTACGTGCCGTGCCTGCCTGGTCAGTTGCACTGGCAAGTTGGTCGGCCAGAATGATTAATACAATCGACGGCGGGATGATCTGACCTAGCGTACCCGATGCTGCGATGGTGCCGGTGGCTAAGGATTGTGAATACCCATTGCGCAACATCACCGGTAACGATATTAAGCCCATCGCCACAACAGTTGCACCCACGATACCCGTGGTTGCGGCTAACAAGGCACCAACGAATACGACCGAGATGCCTAAGCCACCTGGCACTGGGCCGAATAACTGCGACATGGTGATGAGTAGGTCTTCTGCAATCTTGGAGCGTTGCAGCATGATGCCCATAAAGATAAACAAGGGAATGGCGATAAGCGTGTCGCGTTCAACTTCCCAGTAAATACCGCGCAAGTTTGTTACCCCCGCGCTAAGCCATTGGCTGGGTCCCCCGTGAGCAAAATAGGCGTCAACGCTGCCGCCAAAAAAGTACCCGCACACAGCAGCCAGCGATATGCTGATGATGGCAGCGCCTGGTAGCGCAAACGCCACTGGGTAACCAGAGCCGAGCGCAAAAGCCAGAAGAATTAACAGTAATGCTAGGAAGACCAGTTCCATGTGTTTGAATCCGTGCTGCTAGTGGGAGGGGGCTGGGCCGTTTACGTGATCGTCGTTCACGGCTTGGGCATGCTCTTCGATGATGGGGTCGGGTGCTTTATTTTCGCCCATGTCCATTTCTTCGCTCATGGGGTCAACGCGGCCACCGGGGTCACCTCGCCGATCAGCCTGAGCATCGAACATTTGACTGACAAATTGAATCAACATGGTGACGGCAAACACCGCCAAAAAGCCTGCCATCAGGTATTTGGTGTACATGCCAAACCCGGATTGCGACACTTCGAAGTTAGATAGAGGACCGTAAATAACGGATGCTTTGCCTTTAAAACCTAAAATGATAATGGTCCAACACAAGCTCATACCCAGGAAGATAGCGCCAAAGGCATTAACCGAACCCTTTGCCCTTTTCGATAGACCGGCATAAAAAACATCCACGCGAACATGGCCTTCTTCTAACAGGGTGTAAGCACTGGCGAATAAAAATAAAGCCGCATACCAAAAACGTACAAGATCACCCATGAATGCCTGTTCATAAGAAAAAACAAATCGCGTGATAACAATCGTAAGCTCGGCTATAACAATCAGTAGTGCTAGCCAGTGAAAGCCTAAGGTACGGGTAAACAGTGCAAGTACAAAGCCGAAGGCAATAAGGGGATAGTGAATGTATAAGCCGCGATAACTCGAACGCCCCAGTTGTTTGACCATCTCGGCACTTACCACATCGCCCAATAAACCTTCAACGCGCAGAAAAGATATCGCCATGTCGGCAAGGCCAACAAATAATACAGCCCAGAAACAACCGCGAATTAAATAGGTGTTGAAACGCGTGATTAGTGCGGCGTCGGTGCGCAGGGGTTTGCTGCGCGAGCCCATAACGTAAATGATGGCGAATAAAAAACCGGCAAGATAAAGTGCGCCTTGAAGTAAACCGTTTGTGCTTATCTCGCTATTGAATAGCGACATAACGCCGGGATAGCCTTTCTCTACAACCAGATAGTTATTGATGAGATAGGTTAATAGAGTGGCTAACATCGTCCAGCCAAAAATCCGCATTATGAGTGCGGGCGAACGCGTCGTTATCTCATCATTATTCATAATTTATTCAAACTTATTCTATTCAACATGCAAACTTCGTCATCCAACCATCTGCTAATTCCGGATGGGGCACAAGTGCTCGTCTGATTTTTCACAGTATAAGCAATTTGATGCTGATTATCGAGAAATGGATTTGCCCAAAGGCTATGGGCAGCAAAGCGGCTGGAAGCTCGTTAGGGAGCGTTTTGCGACTAGTTGTCGCTACGCATCAACTGATTTCACAGTGCCCGATACGATGCTGTGCCTGACTTGACCCTGCAAAGGCACGTCTTCGCCGGTACATGCCTCGAGGGAATTCAATCCGATAAGTGGTGAGTTGTGCCCTTGGCTAATAAAATCTGGCGCATCTAATAAGGGTGCGGCGCTCGGGTCAATTAAGATAAGATCGGCGTTGGTGCCAATATCGAGTGAGTAGTGCTCGGTATTGAATGCATCGTTTTTCGCGGTGATCAGCTTTGCTTGCGTTGCAATGATGCGCGCAGGACCTGTAGTTACTTTCGCTATCACGTCAATCAGCGACATATTCAATAGGTCGGGCAAGCTCATCAATAAAGGAGTAAACGCATCAAACGCCGATAAGCCGGCGCCACTGCTTGGGAATGGTGCGAGTTTTGAATCTGTATCGTGCGGCGCATGGTCGGAGCATATGGAATCGATGGTGCCATCACGAACCCCTTCGCGCAATGCTTCTCTATCTTCTATAGATCGAAACGGCACGGCTGAATGATAGTTAACATCAAAGCCATCGATTTGTTCGTGAGTAAAATACAAATGATGAATGCCTACGTCGGCGGTGATTGGCAGGCCAAGCTGTTTTGCGTTACGCACAAGTTCGATCGAGCGTGCTGAGCTCAATCGTGATAAGTGTAAGCGACAACCCGTGCTTTTACACAACTCGATTAAACGCGCTAAGGCAACCGCTTCTGCCGCCACTGGAATGCCAGGTAGTCCAAGCCGTGTGGCGATACTGCCTGCATGCGCGCAGCCGTTACCGGCAATGGCCGGGTCGATTGGACGAATCATAATCGGTATGTTAAAGCTCGACGCATATTCCATCGCGCTAAGCAATACGCCAGTATCATCAATGGGTTGATCGGCGTGGCTGGCAATAAGGCAGCCCGATTTATACAGCGTTGCCATCTCACTTAAACGAGTGCCTTCTAAGCCTGCCGTTAATGCAGACATTGGCACAACCCGCGCGCCATTTGCCGCCAGTGCTTTTTGTTTAATGAGTTCAGCCGTAGCGGTTGAGTCAATAACCGGTTGTGTGTCGGGTGCGCAGAATACGGTGGTGAAACCGGCTTTCAGTGCAGCACGACTTTCTGATTCGATCGTGCCTTTACGGCTAAATCCGGGTTCGCGCAAGCGTGCATATAGGTCAATAAAGCCTGGGCAGGCGATAAGTCCAGTCGCATCGATGACGTGCGCATCGTGATCGCAAGTGTCGGTGAGTTTGCCATCGCAAATGTAGAGAGTGCGATTGTCGTCGAATACGTTCGCAGGGTCGATAACACGAGCATTGTCTATGCGTAGATGTGTCATGCTTTGTTCATCTCCGCTTCGCGCACTTCCTCACCGTGACCCATAATTATTGACATTACCGCCATGCGAACGGCAATGCCGTAAGTGACTTGTTGCAAGATAACCGACTGCTTGCCATCCGCAACACTGCCAGCAATTTCAACACCGCGGTTGGTTGGGCCTGGATGCATAACGATGGCGTCAGGCTTGGCGAGCGTAAGCCGCTCTGGGGTTAAACCGTAGGCTTGATAAAATTCACCGGTGCTTGGAATAGTCGCACTCGTCATGCGCTCGTTTTGCAAGCGCAAACCCATGACAACATCAGCATCGGCCAAGGCCTTGTTAATGTCTTGAAAAACAGTCACACCAAGGCTTTCAACATCGGCAGGCATCAAGGTTTGTGGACCGACCACTCGAATTTCTGCCGCACCCAAAGTAACCAGCGCAGCGATTCCAGATCTGGCAACACGTGAGTGTTTTATATCGCCAATAATCACAACGCAAAGTTTATCGAACTCACCTTTGTGGCGTCGAATGGTGAACATGTCAAGCATGGCTTGGGTAGGATGAGCGTGTTGGCCATCACCACCATTGATCACGTTGATACTTGGTGCCACGTGACGTGCAATAAAATCTGCCGCACCTGAATCGCTATGACGCACCACGAACATATCGCTTTGTAAGGATTCCAACACGCGCAATGTGTCGAGCAGGGATTCGCCTTTCTTCGTGGATGAACTAACAAGGTCGATATTTAAAATATCAGCCGACAAACGTTTGGCTGCGAGCTCGAAGGCTGTACGCGTGCGTGTGCTGTTTTCAAAAAACAAATTGGCAACGGTTTTACCGCGCAGTAAGGGTACGTTTTTAATCGACTTATCGTTAACGCTGGTAAAGCCTTCAGCGGTATCAAGGATATGCGTAAGCGTGGCTTTATCCAAGCCGTCAATACTTAAAAAATGGTGCAGCTTATCGAATTGATTAAACTGCGGGTCAGACTTTTTCATTGGCTTTTGTGTCCGACAGTCACGCTCATCGTACTGGCATCTAGCGATACATGTTGCTCGTCCGGGATATCGATGCAGTGGCCAATGATGTCAGCTCGAATGGGTAATTCGTGACCGGTGCGTTGGACCAAGGTTGCCAATGTGATTCGTGCAGGCCTGCCAAAATCAAAAATTTCATTCATCGCTGCACGTACGGTACGACCGGTGCTCAATACATCATCAACCAAAACAATGTGCCGACCTTCCACGCTTATTGGCACCTGCGAAGGCCCCACCACCGGGTGCAGCCCCACGGTGCTGAAATCGTCACGGTAAAAAGAGATGTTGAGTTCGCCTAATGGCTCAGACAGGCCAAGTGCGGTATGCAAATGACGACCGACATCGACACCGCCGGTGCGAATTCCAATCATAAAGAAGGGATCGTCGACCGTGCTAATAGCTTGCAGGTCTTTTTGCATGCTATCGAGCCAGGCCGTCACCTCTGTTGCATCAAATTGCTTCATTGATCCTCGCCACCGCTGGCAAACCAGCGTTCCAGTATCAGCGCGGCCGCTAGTGTATCGACATCGGCATGCTGTGTCTTGCCACGTTGGCCTCTGGCACGCATCTTTTGCAGTTCTTGTTGAGCCTGCATCGAACTAAATTGTTCGTCCGCTGCAAAAACGGGCACTGCATAACGTTTTTTTAACCGCCGTAAGAATCCGCGCGCGTGCTTTGTAATGTCTTGTTCTTCGCCATCCAAGTTCAGTGGAATTCCAACCACCAATGCCGACGGCTGCCATTGTTCCAAGGCTTTATCAATGTCGGACCAGTTGGGGGTGCCGCTGTTGTTCGCCACAACCTTTAACGGGCGGGCCGTGCCGAGCAGGGAGTTACCGACGGCCAAGCCGATACGTACTGTGCCGTAATCGAAACACAGATAATCGCCAGCGGGGTTTTGATTCTGCTCGGACAAAGCGACTTTAAGCGTGCCCTGACTGACCTACAACCATATTCAAATCAACGCCTAATAATCCAGCAACGGCTGTGCGCATTTGGCTTATTGGCGTGGTGAAGATGATGTCGGCGTTGGCTTCGCAAGTCAGCCAAGCGTTGTCGGTGATTTCGTCTTCGAGCTGTCCCGGGCCCCAGCCTGCATGGCCGAGCAACACTAAATGTTCTTCTGGTTCTTCGCCAGCAGCCAGTGCCTCTAGCACATCACGCGAACTGGAAAGCGATACACCACCATCAAAATGGCGGGTGGATTCAAAACTGACTTTTGGTCGATGTAATACCAGGCCATGTTGTGCATCGACAGGCCCACCACTACGAACCGCTTCCACGGCGAGCACGTCATCGACAGGGGATATATCGAGCTGTTCGAACACTTCGCGTAGCGTCATGTCCAGGGTTTGATTGATCACCACACCCCATGCGCCATCGGCATCATGTTCCAAGATGTAGATCAGCGATTGCTCGAACCGGCTGTCTTGCATCTGAGGCATCGACAATAAGAAGTGGTGGGTAAGATTCACACTGGAAGTGTCACTTAAAATGCGTCGAACGGCAAGGGCTTTAGCCCGCAAGTGCGGGTGTTTAGTAACTTATTACCGAGTTAGAGCTCTGGAAATCCCAGGTTCGGGTGATATACAAGATATCGGTTTCCTCGCCAAGTTGTCCAACCAGGGGCTCGAACGGGCTGGCAAGTTGCACAATACGCTTGGCGGCGTCGTCTAAAATGCGCTGCCCAGACGATTCTTCAACCAAGATGCTTTCGATTGCGCCGTTTTTCAAAATGCCGACGGTCATGACCACGGCACCAGCGAGCTTGTTTCGGCGCACCGCGTCGGGGTAGTTCAGGTTACCAATGCGTTCCACTTTTTCTACCCAGCGATACATATACTTTGCCGCGGTCGATTCATGGGTTCTTGCGGTGAGCCACTTTTTCTTCGGCCGCTTTGCCGTTTGTTCTTGTTGGCGATCGATTTCGGCTTGCAGACGAGCAATTTCAAAGGAATTGTCGATCTTCACATCGGCTTCTAATTTGGCCTCTTCGCTAACCTCTTGTTCCTCTGTATCTGATTTGACTTCCCGGTCTGAAAACAGCGTGGTCAACACCGCATCGTCGGCAGCGTCTGACGGGGTGGGTTCGCTGGCGATCATGGGTGTTGGGGCGATGCCGTCAGTGTCCAAATCTTGATCACTGGTGAACGGACTGGACGGGCGAAGCTGCTCGTCGCTCTCGCCACCACCATCTTGAGCAGATTCAGCCAAGTAATCTGCCTCTTCTGGGCGCTCACTGTCACTTTTCTGCACCAATACCACTTCCAACGGTGGTGGTGTACGCATTTCGTTTAAAAATGGTTCGAAGCTTACGCCCAATATGAATATGGCGTGCGCAGCCGCAGCCGCGAACAAAGCGATCGTTAAGACATCGGGTTGTTTGGTGTCTAGAGACACAATTACGTTGCTTCTATTTGGCGCATGGTCATACAGGATTGTAGATCAGGAAATCGAGTCTCGCTGATCCTGTAACGCATCCAAATACACATCGGCGATACCGGGTTGATAGCCTGATGGGTTTCCATTTTCGGCATTCACATGGGCATCAAGTTCGCGCACGCAGGTCGGGCTGGTCACGTTAATTTCTGTCAGCGATGTGCCAATGATATCCAAGCCAACGAACAGTAAGCCTTTTTCCACTAAGTGTGGTCCCAGTGTTTCGGCGAGTTTACGATCGTGCTCGTTTAAGGGCTGCGGCACACCACGGCCACCGGCGGCCAGGTTACCTCGCGTTTCACCTTGTGCCGGCACGCGCGCCAGGGCATGCGACACAGGTTTTCCATTGACAACCAATACGCGTTTATCGCCGTCAACAATCTCGGGAATATAGCGCTGGGCCATGATTTGTCGCTTATTGCGCAAGGTCATGTGCTCTAGCACAACATTGATGTTGGGGTCATTTGGTGTGAGGCGGTAGATGGATTCACCGCCCATGCCGTCGAGCGGCTTGACGATCGCATCCTCGTGCTCGAGCACAAATTGTTTCAATCGTTCTGAGTTTGCTGTGACCAATGTGGTCGGACAATGCTCACTGAACCAAGCCGTATACAACTTCTCGTTTACGTCACGCAAAGAAGATGGTCGATTACTGACCAACACACCTTCTGCCGCAGCACGTTCAAGCAGATAAGTTGTATAGATGTAGTCCATGTTGAACGGTGGATCTTTGCGCATTAGGATGATGTCATGCTCGCTCAGCAGGGCATCGCGCGTGGGTTCGGCATCGAACCAATGATCGTTGTCATCGTAGACTTTCACGGCGCGCTGGGCAGCATACACGCGACCCGAATGCAGGTACATATCTTCTTGCATGATAATGTGCACAGTCCAACCACGGTGCTGGGCTGCAAGCATCATCGCAAGTGTTGTATCTTTATAAGGTACGATGGATTCGATAGGATCCATTACAATGCCAATCGACACACTCATTATCTGGTTCGACTCTGTGGGAACAGCCTGTAGTATCTCATGAGTGCGCTGACTTTTAACTTCATACTCGGAAAATGCGGACATGTCTGACGATTCTGCTCAAGCCACGCGGCCCGTCGTGTTGGTGGTCGATGACAGCAAAACGGTGCGCCGTTCAGCCAGTGGTTTTCTCACCGACATCGGTTTGTCCGTGGTCACCGCTACCGATGGTTTTGAAGCACTGGCAAAAGTCGTTGATAGCAAGCCTGCCATGGTTTTCATTGATATCATGATGCCGCGACTCGATGGGTATCAAACCTGTGCACTCATTAAGAACAATGCCGAATTCCGTGACATTCCGGTCGTCATGTTGTCGAGTAAAGATGGCCTGTTTGATCGTGCCCGTGGTCGGGTGGCAGGTGCGGATGATCATCTGGCTAAACCGTTTGATGCGACTCAGTTAACTGAGGCGGTGGCAAAACATTTACGCACTGACGCCAAGCAGGGCAATGGCCGCGCAGCGGACATCTCGCTCGACGCTTAAACTAATATCCGGCAAACAGCTTTCGTGGCAGACATACTCCTCATAGAAGATTCAGCAACCGATGCGCATGCGTATGGGTCAGTGTTGCGTGCCGATGGACATGACGTACGCACCGCCAGTAGCGGCGAGGAGGGCATGGAGTTAGCACAACAGCATGCGCCGAATCTGATCATTATGGATATAGTCATGCCTGGAGTGAATGGTTTTGAGGCAACGAGAGAGCTTCGTCGCAGCGATGATACCGCTGGCATCCCAATTATCATGATGTCGACCAAAGATCAGGAAATTGATCGAATTTGGGGATTGCGACAGGGCGCGTTCGACTACCTGGTTAAACCTGTAAAAAAAAGTGCCTTGCTTAAATGCGTAAATTCGGCGCTAGCAAGCGTATGAACGAAAACGATCACATTGTGTTTAGTGCTGGTGGAATTAATTTGGCGGTTGATTCAGCATCAATTCATTGCGTTCACGACAGCTTGAGTGCTCAGTCAGAAGATGGCACGCCAGATTGGTTTCTGGGTGTGGCGGTCGCTGATGAGCGACTGATACCCATCACCGACCTGGGTGTTTATCTACAAGGAAGCTCTGCCACAGGTCGTGTTATTGAAGTGGCGAAGGAATTGGGAATTGCTGGATTGAAAATCGATGTCATACATGGCGTTTCACGCAATCCTCTCTCACCTGTCGATGTTCAAACCACGGGTAGCGACACTAGTGGTGATCAGGCCTTGCAGCCAATGGTGTTAACAGAGCAAGGTACACAATATCGGTTGATCGATCTTGCAAGCTTAATGCAATCCAGCCGTTTTCTTAACATTGAACTTGAAAGCGCATGAGTTTTTCGTCAATCAAGGATTGGATTGCGAGCGTTGACCTCAGTCACACTGATTGGCGTTTGCGTTGGCCGGTCATACTATTGCCTTTTTTGTTAATAGCACTTGTCTACTTGCTGCTGCGCGCTAACCAACTCAGTGGTGTGCATGCGCAATCCATGTTGCAGTTACAAAAGCTCTTCCAATCCAACGCAGCGGTGTCGTCTGCAGCAATTGATTCTGCGAACACTGGTGCAAATGCTTTGGCGCAGTTTGATTCGGGCGTCGCCAAGTTAGAGAGTGATTCCCAGCTTTTACAAAAATGGCTTTTACAGGGCCGAAACTTACAATCCTCAGCGGAGCATGCCGCGGCATTGGTTGATATAGTCACAACTGAGCGCAGTAATAACGCCGGTCTACCCGAGGTTGATTTTTGGAACGGCTTTTCTGATGTGTTATCGATTTTGGAAAACGCGGTTATCGAAGGCGAAATCAAAACGCCCGAAGCACGTGGTTTAATCAGTGATTTGCGTACGCAATATGCGCAGCTACGCACGATTGAATCCGTACCGACGCAAAACACCGTGGACGTTGTCCCCGTGGATATAGTCCAAGCACAAGCAGAGCGCACGCAGCAAATCCGTGGTGTATTGGCTCGTTCGGGTGAACAAAGAGCGTCGATAACTAAATTTCATAATGGTGCCTTGGTATTGGCTGCCTTGAGCACTGCTTTGTTTGGCTTGTTGTTATGGGGATTGTGGCGAAGTGCTCAACGACGACAAAATGCAGTGCTTGGTCGGCATCGAAATGAGCAGGGTGCGATTTTGCGCTTACTCGATGAGATCACGCCATTGGCACAAGGTGATCTACGTGTAAAAGCCACAGTGAGCGAAGCGTCGACAGGTGCGGTCGCTGATGCATTTAACTTTGCGGTTGACGAATTACGGCGCTTAGTTCAGGCGGTCACTGAATCTGCCGATATGGTTAAAACGTCCGTGCATGAAACGCGAGAGTCAGCACATCTATTAGCCAAAGCCAGTTCGGTTCAAGCAAGAGAGATACACCGCTCCTCAAACTATCTTAGTGTCATGAGCGATACCATGGCGCAGTTGTCGGCGCATGCGGTAGAGTCATCACGCATAGCCGATTTGTCCGTACAGCAAGCACGTGCCGGCAATCAATCTGTGCAAGCCAATGTGGATAGTTTGCTGCGCATAAAAGAACAAGCGCAAATGACATCGCGTTTGATGCAACGTTTGGTTGAAACCTCAACCACGATTAACGAACGGGTGAGTGATATCCAAGCCGTTGCCAAACGAACCGATTTATTAGCATTGAATGCAACGATAAAATCGTCTGCACAAATCAGCAACGGCGGAAGTGAAAATGTATCCATGCTCAGTGACGAGATTGCACATTTGGCCGATACCTTGGGGCGTGCTAGCCGAGATATCACTAATCTGAGTGATCTGATTCAACAAGACGCTACCATCACTTTGAAGTCGATGGCGAAAACAGTCGAAGAGTTGGATGAAGGGCAACACACGGCTAATCTGGCTAAATTAAGCCTTGATGAAATTGAACGAGTGTCTAATGAACTCAATGGATTAATCAGCGATATCGCATCCAAGTCCTTACGCCAAGCAGGTGTCGTGAAACAACTCTCTGGCAATATGGGTGTGATCAATAACATTACGCGTGACTCAACATTGCAGTTACAAGACTCGGCCAAAGCGCTTGAAACCCTGGAACTCATAACGGCAGAATTGCGTGACAGTGTCAGTGATTTTAAATTGCCGCGCAATTCAATCAATCGTGATTCAACGCAGCGCCTCAGCCTTGATTCTACAGGCACTAACCAATCACGCGTGAACTCAAAAGTTGCGCGCAGTACGGTGAAGCATGCCTGACGAGGCATTACAAGCAAGCCTACAAGGTAGGCCAAGACAAGCGCCGGATTTTTCTCCGCTTGCACTAGCACACTTGCACACGAGTGCGTTGGCTGTGCGCCAACTGATCAAGCAATACTTATCTGCACCTTCGAAAGTTCAGCTTGGGTCATTAATCACGGCTGTTAGAGATATTCATCAAACACTGCAATTGCTCGATCGCCAAGGTGCAATTTTAGTCACCACCGAATTGTCTTTATTGTTAGAGGCGATGTCAGCGAATAAGGTTGATGATCGTGATGCGTGTGCACACACTTTGGTATTTGCGGGTGAACGATTGGCTGATTACGTTGCGCACTTGCAACGACCAGGTGCTGTTGATAGTGCGTTGCCGTTATTGCCAGTGATCAACAATTGCCGCGCGTGTCGAGGCGAAGAGTTGTTATCAGAAATGCTGGTTGTTGCCAGTGGCATCGACTTGCCGTCTGCATCGAGTTTGCCCGAACCTAGCGTCGAGGAAATAAACGCTTTCACTGAGTGCATTGCCGCATCGCGGGCAAGCTTGATGAACAGCCTGGTTGGCTGGTTTACCGACGATGAAAAGCGTCAGGTGTCATTAAAGGAATTAAGCGCGGTGTTTGCAAATCTGTCGAAAAGTTGTGATGCACCTACCTCGCTGCAACCTTTGGTTCCGCTGTTCGACAGCGCTGAATTTATTTGTGATTCTGTTCGCCAAGGTGCCTTGGATAATAGTGCCGCCATTCAAACACTGTTTGCGCAAATAGAGCGTTTGTTGGATGCATACAGTAAGTTGGATAAAAATGATGCTGCCCAGTATTCGCAACCGGTGCCGGAGCGTTTATTTTTAAACATGCTTTACTACGTTGCTTTATCGAGCGAAACCTCATCCAAAGCAGTAGCGCTGAGACGCCGCTTTAGGCTTGATCGTTTTATACCTCGTGGTATCGCATCTGATCGTTCTCAAGTTGTGTTTGAAGGTGTTGGTGATCGCTTAGCCGACTCCATCCGAGATGCTATCGAACTAGAAACCGAAAGTGCGCGAGCCTGGCTGATCGATACACGCCATCCGGTTGATGATCTTGATCGCGTTCGTAATCGCCTGACGCAGTTAGAGCCTGCGATCATGTTATTGGGTGCGCAAGAGTCTATGCGACAAATGGTTTTGATTAATCAGGCCTTCGCGAAGCTCGAACTTGTTGATGGAAAAAAATCGGCTTTGGATGTGGCGAACACCGAGCGTATCGCTGATGCACTGGTACGGTTGGAACGCGCATTGGACACCGAAATTAATGCCGTGCGGGCGCGAACCGAGCCAGCTGCACAAAGTGATCTGGAGTCGATAATTGCTGCGTGTTTATCGGAAGCGCAATTGCGCCTGCTGGCCGTTGAAGAGGATTTGATTGGTTTATTTGGTGAGTCGGAACCTGGTGCACAAGCCAGTGTTGCTGCAACGAATGCCAAACTTGGTCTTATCAATTCAGCCTTGCAAGTGCTGCCCATGCCTGAAGTGACGCCGTTAATCACGGGTGTTCAGTCATTTATATCTCGTCATGAGAATCAAAGCTTGAGCCGCGGTGCGCATAGAGACCTTGCCACAGTCATGGTGTCCTTGGGGTACTACCTCAATAGTGTGTTGCAACCTAACGGTGCGGCAGGTCAATTATTGTTAGAAGCCGAAGAGGCACTTCTACAATTAGATATTGAAGGTCTCGAAACAAACGATGACACATTGAATGTCGACGCGTTTGATGTCACTCGTGCGCTGGGTGCGCAACCGAGTGACGGATTAAGCGCGCGGTCGGGTGCAGGCTTCGATGATGAATTCGATGATGATGAATATGATGCAACCATCGTTGATCAAGCATCGGATACGCAAGTTGAAAGGTTTATCGACATTTCCTTGCAACAAATGAATACGATCAGTAGTGCAGTGTTTGAGTACGAACAAGCGAATCTTGAAAATCAACTCGATGTTGCCGCGGCTTTAAGAAGCGAAATAATTTCGGCTTATCAAACCTTGGGTGATGAAGCGATAAAATTCGAATCGCGCGAACTCGAAGCGCTCTCACTTGCGAATGTACGTATGCTTGAGTCTGGCAGCGATTCTGCGAACACACAAACGCTGCTCGATGAGTCGGTGGCCGTATTGCCACAGCTGATCAATCAATTGCACAGCACGAGCGATAGAGTGTACGGACTACAAGCCTTGCTGGACCGGTTGACCGATGCAGCAGGTGAGGATCTGACACTTGCAATGGATGTGCAAAACATTTTGGCGCAGAACACATTATCTGAAGATTTGACCTTTCTGGATGGAACGCTGACAGACGAAACCGTTAGCTTGCAAGCCACCACCGCAATGGAGAAAACCATTGCATTTGAAAGCACGCATTTGCTTGATAGCTCTATGCAGGTGCCGCGCGAAGAATTGCTCGATGCCACCATCGATGATGATTCGCCGGTCATGACTTTAGACAACACCTTGGAGCAGGTGTTTTTCCGGGAATGTGATCAGCACATGCTCATTTTGCGTAAGTCAGTTGCTGATGCCTTAGCTTCGAATAACTGGGAAAACGATGCTCAACGTGCTGCGCTTAATTTATCAACTCAAAAAGCCGGCGTTGATATCCCCGATATCGCACCGGCGCAAGCACTACCCAATCGTGACATGTTGCGGGCACTGCATACGCTAACTGGCAGTGCGCAAACGGTTGATGCGCAAAATATCATTGCGATTGCGCAACCACTGCAGAAAGCCGCACTGTTAAAACAACGCAGCGGTGAAATGTTCGATCGCTCTGAAACCGAATACATTGGTGAATTGCTTGATGTGCTGCAAGCGCGGTTAGAGGCTATGGAAACCGATACACCATTGAGTGAAGATAATGATGCACTCATGGCCCGGCTCAATGAGTTTGTGGCGCGCAGTGAACCTTGGGTGCCTGAGCGTAAAGCGGGTTTGCAATTAAGCAATGACGCCAGCAGCATCGAAAACGTGTTTCAGGAAGAAGCGCGGGAATTACTCGAAGCGCTTCGGTTAGATGCGGAAAGACTGGGTGATGATGCTGAGCGAACTGATGCGATTGATCGCATACTGAGTTGTTTGCATACCATTAAGGGCAGCGCGCGCATGGCAGGTCAAAGCGCACTGGCCGATCGAGCACATGAACTTGAAGATGAAATGCGTTTAGCCGACGGTGCTGTGCTCGATTCAGTTGTACAGCTAGGCTTAGGCGAGTTGCAGACCTTAATGTTGGTCGAAGTGACTGAGCCATCAGAACCAACAGTGCCAGCGCCTGCACGTGCAGAACCAATGGGCTTAACCGAAGCCACTTTTGAGAATATGTTGTCGCTGGCAACGCGGGCCACCGTGAGCCAGGCTAAGCTGGGTGAGTCCATGCTACGACTACGTGATGCCTGTCGAGATATCGAAACCACTTCTTTGCGTTTACAGCGCCTGCCACACGACCACACCGATTTGAATTCGCCGGCTGTGGCGGAAATGCTTAAAGATCTGGAAAGTGCGCAACGCATGTTGGCGGATGCGTTACTCGATGCGGAAGCTGAACACACACAAGGTTCTCGCGCCGACGCATCCTTGCACCAAACGCTTATTCGCGCACAAATGGTTAGCTTCTCTGAAAGTCAGATTCGTTTGCAACATACGCTTAACGATGCAGCGAAAGAGACTAATAAAGCGGTTGATTTTGTGCTAACGGGCTGTGAGCTCAATCTGGATAAATCAACGTTTAGAAAATTGATGACTCCGTTGGAACATTTAATTCGCAACGCGGTGGTACACGGTATAGAAGCCGAAGCCGAGCGCAGTGCATCGGGTAAGTCGGCACGTGGTGTGGTTGCGGTCGACGCCAAAATCGACGGCACTGACTTGCTTATCGAAGTTAGCGATGATGGTGCGGGAATCAAACGTTTACCGGGTGTGTCGAGCGATAAACTTCTCGAGCAATTGTGTGAGCCCGGCTATACAACGCATACCGATGCCGACCAACTTGGTGGCCGTGGCTTAGGATTGTCGACCGTTAAAGCGCTCGTCGAGGAACTCGATGGTAGCTTGCACCTGGGTCAACCCGAAACAGGCGGCAGCGTATTCTCGTTACGAGTGCCACAAAAAATTCGCATTAATCAGGTTGTGTTGGTTGAGCACCGGTCGCGTCTGTACGCGATACCGGTCAACTTTATTCACACCGTTGTTGATGAACAGCATGATCTGTCGCAAGCTGATATTCAATTCAACAATGTGGACTACGGTTGCTGTGCATTGGATGCCATTATCAATGGCGATATTGCCTACGAGGCAGCGGCTAATGCAGGTCGTGTCGTGTTAATTGGTGTGCAAGGCAAGCACATTGCGCTGCTGGTTGACAAAGTGATTGGCTATCGTGAAGTTATCGCACAACCCTTGGGCGCACAGTTATCTGGCTTAAAGCGTTACTTGGGTGGCTCTATTCTTGCCGATGGCCGTGTGGTGCTCATTCCAGATTTCAATCGACTGCTTAGCCCCGAAAAAGTATTGCCGCAATCTAATTGGGGGGCTGCAAATACAGCCATTCTTTCGCGCACAGCCTTAATTGTTGATGACTCCATCACGATGCGCATCGCGGCTGAACAAATGCTGCAAAATTTGAACATAGAACCGAACATGGCGCGAGATGGCGCTGAAGCGATTGAACTAGTTGCAGATGCCCTACCAGATTTACTATTGGTCGATATTGATATGCCACGCATGAACGGGTTTGATTTTCTTCGTCACCTGCGTGTGCTTTACCCCGAGCACGATACCCCAGTCATCATGATCAGCACCCGAGATACCGATGAAGATCGCAAACAGGCCAAAGAGCTTGGCGCATTGGAGTATGTTGTTAAACCTTATTCGCAACAGCAAATGCAAATGGCTTTAGAAAAAGTGGGTATCTTGTAAAAATTGCGCTAGGGGTCAGTCTTATCCTTTGTCGGATAGTGCTGCGCCTTTAAACACAATCCTGGGCCGAACCCAATGACTAATTGCGTGCACGCTTGCTTAGCTGCGCGGTGGCTTCTCGCTAATCCAAAGCTTTATAGTACCGTCTACCACAACCGTGTTCGCGGTATCCGTTGCCTCAACTGTCACGATCAAATCACCTGGCGTCCAACCATCGGCCGGGACAGTTGCTCTACAAACAATGTCAGTATCGGCTTTGTTTGGATAGGCTAATTCCATACCTTTTGGTATCCAGCGAAGGTGCTTTGGTATCGATGCTTCGGCCATGAAACCCATCGCCATTTCCAAGCCGTTGGCAATTGCGATAACGTGCATTGTGCCAATGTGGTTTTGCACGCGCTTGCGTTTCTTTATAAAAATTTCGCAGGTATTGGGTTCGAGTACAGTGACCAATGGGGAGATTGTAGAGAAGTAGGGTGCTTGTCGTGCACCATACACAGAAAACATACGCCGACCCAGTGGCCAGCGCAGTGCTTTGTGGTAAATCGATAAAACGCGGTTGTCCGACATTTAGTCTTCCATATCTCCACCGGCGTCTTTCCAATCACCAATGCCACCGATGTTGCTAACCGATGTGTAACCCATGTCTTGCAATGTCTTGCCGGCCAGTGCTGCCTGGCCGCCAGCCGCGCACACTAATAAGATATCCGCATCTTTTTTCATCGCTTCATTATGAAACGGTGTGGCGTCATCGGCTGCGAATTCAATAAAGCCACGTGGAATACGCAGTGCGCCTGCGATTGTGCCGCTTTCGGCGATTGCTGCAGAGTCACGCACGTCAACGACGATTGACTTTCCAGCCTTCACTCTGGCAATGGCCTCTTCTGCGTCGAGCTTAGGCACGGTTGCATTGGCGCTTTCCAGGTAGTCTTTTGCGGATTTCATAAATGCTCCTTAGATGGGTAGGGATATCTGTTGTTGGGCTGGGAATAATAGCCTAACTGGGGAATGAGGTATTGCTGCTGTGCAGGAGTGCACAAATTCGATAGATTGGTAATATATTCCCAATAAAAAATTCAGCTTGCACTTGCACCCTGTCGATAAAAGAGTATAGTTGGGACAAATATCCCAAATAAATATATTGGTTGAATTGCCGACCTCGGTAATAAAAGGAGTGTAGTCATGATTCAGAAAACCCTGATTGCCAGCGCCATTTCGCTGGTCATGCTCAGTGCTTGTAGTGATAACAATATGAATGCGGTGCAAACCGGTGAAGGCACAAGCGACGGCGGCAACATTAACCCTGTCGACCCAAATCCTCAGGCGCAGCAACGAGAACTACAGCAGTTAGAGAACAGCGATGCCTTTTTCACCGCCTTGCGCGATGGTTTGATAAAACAAAATGCCAATACAGGCCGCTTTGGTACTGATGATTCAATTGCGCCGGTTCTAGAACTGGGAGTCGCCGCACCGACCACGGATAGCGCGCAGGACTTAGCCGCCGGTGATGAACAAGCAGGCTCTGCACCAGCCGATGTCACCACGACTAATGTTCAGGAAATTGGTGTTGATGAACAAGATCGCATGAAATCTGATGGTGAGTTTTTATATATTCTAGAAAACCAATACGGCAACTATTACCCGGTTGAAGTCGACGGCCCTGAACCGATTGTGAGCTTGCCGGTTGATCTGGTTCAAGAACCGGCTGTGGTTGACCAAGCAGAACCAGTCGACCCTGCTAATGATGAATTCGCTATTGACCTGTTGCCGGTAACGCCGTCAACCGATAGTTTGATTGCCGTTCCTAACTTCCCCGATCTTAAAACCAAACTGCGCATTTTGGCATTACAGAATGAAGCGCCAGATGCACAGTCAATCATTGACCTAACGCTCGATCTTGGGGGTGCTGCAGCCGATGGCATGTACCTTTATAAGGCTGACCAAAAACGTAACATCATTATTACGAGCACCAGCTACCGAAATTTTTACGATACGTGGAACGACTCTTACTCGTTTACTAACAACACCAGTTTGATTTCAAAGCTTGATGTTACCGACCCTATGCAAAGTAATATGGTCGATGCGATCAGGATTGATGGCAGTATTATTTCCAGCCGCCGCATAGGCGACACCTTATTTGTGGCAAGCCGATTCTATCCAAGCATCCCAGGCATCGACCCCTATTTAGCTACCCCGGAACAGTATCAAGCAGCTGTAGAGGAGCTTGATTTGAGCACGGTGTTGCCATCCGTTACACAAAGTGATCGCGCACCTGTACCGTTGATTAATCCGGGTGAATGTTTTGTTGCGGCACGTGGGCAAGCCCAAGATTACTACTATACGCCAGATATTGTTACGCTTTCCGTGTTTGATTTGAACAGCTTTGAACTAAAAGACAGTGAGTGTTTTCTTGGTGCTACTGAAACCTTGTACGCAACTAAAAATGCTGTATACCTAGCAACAACACGTTGGGATTATGGTGCTTACCCGGCAATTGATTTAGATGATCAAACGTCGCCGGTCGCTTATATTGATCCGCGCGTTGATACAGACATCCACCAATTCACGATTAACGGCACAGAACTTAACTACAGTGGTTCGGGTGTTGTGTCTGGACATCTTGGCTGGAACCCTGATCGCAAACCGTTCCGCATGAGCGAAAAAGACAACTACCTGCGTGTGGCCACTTTTTCAGAAGCACAAAATGAATCGGTAAGCCCGATCAATGTGACTGTGTTGGATGTTTCAGGTGACGGTGAACTCAAAACGGCCGCCGAGTTGCCAAACGCGAACAACCCCGAGCACATTGGCAAGCCTGGTGAACAGCTATACGCATCGCGTTTTCTAGGTAATAAAGGGTATTTGGTCACCTTCAGACAAACCGATCCACTTTATGTTATCGATTTTTCAAACCCGACCGACCCTAAGCTTGCCGGCGAATTGGAAATAGATGGCTATAGCGACTATCTACATCCGATTGGTGAAGATTTTCTATTGGGTATTGGTAAAGACGCAGTACCTGCAGGTAACGGTGGCGGCGATCGTGATGGCGCTTGGCAACAAGGTATAAAACTATCCTTGTTTAATGTCGCTGATGCCAGCAACCCGATTGAAGTGCAGTCCTTGGTCATCGGTGAGCGCGGTACTGAAGCCGTTGCTTTGCGAAACCATAGAGCCATTACAGTGCAAGCAGCAACTGATACTCACCCGACCCGTGTGGCGTTTGGGATTGATGTGGCAGGCTTGTCTGAGCCACGCCAAGTTAGTGATCCATCGTTTTGGTATCCCTGGAATTTTACCGGCCTGCATGGGTTTGATATAAACGTTGGCGACGGTGCCAGCATCGAACGTCGCGGTGCGATGGTGGTGAATTCGGCTTCCAATCCAAATCCGTCCGCCTTTGGTTATTATGGCGATGATCGCTCAGTTATCGTTGGAGATTCGGTTTACTACATCCATGGTTCTGATGTGTATGCGGCTGATTGGTCTGACCTTGGAAACTTTTCTGGCCCGAGGTAAATGAACAAGAGCGCATGGATGCGCTCGCTTCGTGTATATTTGTGGTGTATGCCCGATGCTAATTCTCCCAACCACACATCCCTTCAAACATGAACAAAACCTACGATGCCATCATTATTGGTGGTGGGGCTGCTGGCATGATGTGCGCCTGGCAAGCAGGTTTGCGCGGTAAACGCATCGCCGTTCTTGAGCGCAGTAAAAAGATTGGCCGTAAGATTTTGATGTCTGGAGGCGGGCGCTGTAATTTTACTAACCTGTATGTTGAACACGATAACTTTGTTTCTGCTAACCCGCATTTTGTAAAGTCTGCGTTAAGCCAATACAGCGCGTGGGACTTCATTGGCAGCGTAATAGAGCATGACATTGCTTATCACGAACGTGAGCATGGTCAATTGTTCTGCGATGACAAAGCGAAAGATATCGTCAACATGCTGATACAAGAATGTGAATCCGTATCGGTTGATATTGTTTTGCAGTGCGAAATTGTTTCTGTCGACAAAGCACAGCCTTTTGAGCTCAGCACCAACAAAGGACGCTTTACTGCTGCATCGCTAGTGGTGGCAACGGGTGGCTTGTCCATTCCGCACATGCAACCCACCCCGTATGGTTATGAACTGGCAAGGCAATTTGGTTTAAACGTGTTACCCATACGCGCAAGCTTGGTTCCATATACGTTTACCGGTGCATTAAAAGAGATGTTTGAACGCCTGTCGGGTAACGCTATCCCTGCCGTTATAGAAGCTGGGCGACATCGCTTTCGAGAGGCTATGCTGTTTACCCATCGCGGGCTCAGTGGACCGGTTGTATTACAAATATCCAACTATTGGATGCCTAGCGATGCGATTAATATCGACTTGATTCCCGATGCAAACGTAGCGAGGTATTTGCTCGACGCAAAAACCTCGCAACCGAAAAGTCTGGCTCGTACAGTGTTGACGCGTTTGCTACCGAAAAATGTGGTGCTTGAATTTGAGCAACTGTGGTGGGCCGATATGAAAGATCGTGCTTTGAGCGATTGGCCCAATGCAAAAATTGAAGCGCTCGGAAAATCGTTTAACCAGTGGCAAATTGTGCCCTCAGGTACCGAAGGCTACCGCACTGCCGAAGTCACGCTCGGTGGTGTGGATACTGATGAGCTTTCTTCTAAAACGATGGAATCAAAAAAACAACCCGGCTTGTATTTTGTTGGGGAAGTGGTGGACGTAACCGGACATTTAGGCGGATTCAATTTCCAATGGGCTTGGTCTTCAGCCTATGCCTGTGCTCAATCCTTGTGAACTTATCGTCAAATCGATATTCAGATTGGAATGTGAGTTTGTTGGACATAGACCTTTGACCCAATATAACTTGCAAATCTGCGTGGCGATGTACAATCTAGACGCGGAACGGGTTCTTTCGCGCAACAGGTAGAAATTATGATCAACGTGGGCATCATTGGTGGATCGGGCTACACCGGCGTTGAGCTGCTGCGTCTATTACTCCCGCGCAACGATGTGCACGTCAGCTTTATCAGTTCACGGGCAAACGCGGATACGCGAGTCGATGCGATGTTTTCGAGCCTACGTGGATTTACTGATCTTAGCTTCTCTGACCCAGAAAATATTGTTGCCAGTGATTGTGATTTGGTGTTCTTTGCAACGCCAAATGGCACGGCCATGAATCAAGCGCCTGCGTTGTTGAAACAAGGTGTCAAGGTGGTGGATTTGTCCGCCGACTACAGAATCAAAGATGTAGCAGTGTGGGAAAAGTGGTACGGCATGACGCACACCAGCCCGGAGCTCATTGATCAGGCTGTTTATGGTTTGCCAGAAATTCATCGAGCCCAGGTCGCGTCCGCCAATTTGGTTGCCAATCCTGGTTGCTACCCAACCACCGTTCAACTTGGGTTTATGCCATTGCTGGAAAACGATCTGGTCGATGCAGGTTCGCTAATTGCCGATGCCAAGTCAGGTGTTACCGGTGCAGGTCGTGGCGCTAATGTGGCCACTCTGCTTGCCGAGGCTGGCGACAATTTTAAGGCTTATGGTGTTGCAGGACATCGGCATTTGCCAGAAATAGAACAGGGTTTAAACCAGATGACATCGCAGGATGTGAGTTTGACGTTTGCGCCGCACTTGTTGCCGATGATTCGCGGCATCCATTCCACTTTATATGCTCGTCTAAAAAAGCCGACCGATCTTCAGGCTTTGTTCGAAGAGCGTTATAAGGATGAATTTTTCGTCGATGTATTGCCGGCGGGTGTGTTTCCTGAAACTCGCTCCGTGCGCGGTACGAATATGTGCCGCTTGTCCGTATGCCAACCGCAAGATCGAGACACCGTGGTTGTTATGTCGGTAGAAGACAACCTGGTTAAAGGCGCAGCGGGACAAGCCGTACAAAATATGAATTTAATGTTAGGGCTTGATGAAACAGCAGGGCTGGCTTTACCAGCGATGCTGCCCTAATGAATACACACTGAGTTTTACCGAATGCCATCAATGCACGCCATGCGCTGGGCTTTGGCCGTTGTTGCCGCGATTGCCGCTTTTCTTCTTGGCAGCCACTTAGGCGCTAGGGGAGAGCGCGATCAACTGGCAACAGAACTGGCCAGTCATAAAGATAGCTTGAACGCGATTGAGCAAGATTATCAGGCTCAAGTCACGCAATTACGCACCCAACGCGATATCGCTGATGCCAGCAACCAAAGCTTGCAAGAAAAGCTAAAGCAACTGCAGTCGCAGTCGCTCGAACAAAAATCAGCCCAAACTTTATACGACAAGATTGAAGGCACCAACACCAGTTCTGGTTTAGGCGTTGACACGATCACACGCGTTAATAATGACGAAGGTGATGTGGTTGAGCTGCATGTAACCGTGGTTCAGGCACGTGGTCGAAATCGTGTAAAAGGTCGAATCGGTTTGGCACTGGTTGGCGAGAAAAACGACAGTAATTGGCGAGAGGTGATTGTGCAAGCCGACGCGAAGTCTGCTCCGCGATTCGATATGCGCTTTTTTCAAACGGTCGTTGTACCCATACCAGAGGAAGATATCCATATAGATTTTGTGGAAATCTCTGTGAAGCCTGACGGAAAAACCCATAAACCGTTCACCTCGGAAGTGGACTGGTCTAGCATTGTGGAAGAATGACCCCAATACTTGACTAAATTACTTGGTAAAGTAAACTGTGCAGATGCGAATGAGAGGAATTCTTAAATGAGTGCTGAAATCGAGGTCAATATCGATATGGATGATTTTGTCATGCCTGACCCGCTGGTCTTTACTGAAGCGGCGGCGCTGAAAGTAAAAGAGCTGATCGAGGAAGAAGAAAATCCTGATCTTATGCTGCGCGTATTCGTCTCTGGCGGCGGCTGTTCAGGCTTTCAATACGGCTTCACATTCGATGAGGTTATTAATGAGGGCGATACCGAAGTGGCCAAAGAAGGCGTGAAGTTGCTGATTGATCCAATGAGCTTTCAATACCTGACCGGTGCGGAGATAGATTACACCGAAGGTTTGGAAGGGTCGCAGTTTGTGATTCGTAACCCGAATGCAACCACGACTTGTGGCTGTGGTAGTTCGTTCAGCGTTTAGTTGCTCGCGTTTTAGTTTTTTGTTGGCAGCCTAACCTAGGCTGCCGACAACGTAATATTCCCAACCGCATTGTTCGATGCGAGAGCCTCAACCACTTTTGTCCTTATAGCATCAGCTTCTTCTTCGGATGCGCTAACTTCAATCGTGATTAAGTAATCTGATTTATCCACCTCTGACGCTTCGCCTTCATCCGCTTCTTCAACGGCTTCGGCCTCAGGTTCTGCAAGTTCGGGCTCTTCTACTTGCGCAACTTCGGGCTTGAAGTTTTGTACTCGTTCGTCAATCGTTTTATTTAAATCATCTGGTGACATTACAATCAACTGCGTACGATCTTGAAACAACGCTTGATGATTGCCAGGTAGTTTATCCAGCGTGGCATTATTTGCATCCACTTCGGCCGCCTTTTGCGTTATCGCCTCTTTAATTGAATCGCAGGTTTTGGTAATGGCCTTTTGCATACCCTTTGAAGACGCCTTGCCACTCACTGCATCGGCAAAT
>CALHOU010000001.1 GCA_938035945.1 uncultured Granulosicoccaceae bacterium | reverse complement strand
ACCATTGATTTTGGCGACGACATTGGTGTGCGTAAATCCAGCGCGCAAATCACTGACCTTTATGATGCACAGAGTTTGATCGGCCGGCAGATAGTAGGCGTGGTAAATTTTCCAAAGAAACAGATTGGCCCGTTTATGTCGGAATGCCTGGTAACGGGCTTTGCCAGAGATGACGGTGCGATCGTGCTTATCTCACCCACTGAAATCGTGCCTAACGGTTCGAAGCTTATGTAGCTAAAACCGTTTACCCTGCATCAGCTTCAGGGCAAACATAACGATGCGGTGTTCGGGCAATGATCTTACCATCGCTTTGTGTGGCAAGCGTTTGATTACCGTAGCACCCAGCTGATGGCTGGCTGCCTGTGCTCGCCGCTTCATCCAGTACGGTTATGATTTTCATTGCACCGTTATCAGTCACGCTCGATATCAGCGCTGAATTCACAATATACCCTTCGTTTTCATCAATGTACTTGGCTAGCGTGTCAATTTTGGACAAGGTATTCCACGATACTCCGTCATCATGGATAACGTGAGTGACGTCTTTTGTTGAACCGGTATTAGGCTCATGTAAAAAGAATTGAATAACTAATAAATTGTTTCCGTTAGCGCCGTTTGGGCTAGCGGCGGCTTTTAAGCCTTCAACTAAAAAGGGGGGCGAGTTTGTTGATTGGCCTTGCGCGATAAGCGCTTTAAGTTCGGCGTCTAGAATGGTTCTTTGTCTGGCATTTAGTTTATCGACGCCATCGTGGTCTGGCCATTGCTCGCACGTAAAGCCCCATTTGTTTTCGTATTTGTTAGTGAGCTCATTGGTTTTTTCAGTGCAAAAATTAGAGTCATGGTCGGCGTACCACATGACTTTTCGTTCGTCGTTAGTGTAAGTCACTGTGACTTCGCACAAATGCTCAATACCCGGTAACTCAAGTCGGATAAAGCGCTTGTCGCTGCCAGCGCTACACTCGAATTCGAGCGCATAGAGTGGTTGAGCAAAAACCGAGGCAAGCAAAAGTATTACGCTTCTAGTGAGTCGTTTTTTCACTGAAATCAACCTAATGTTCTGGGTGTAGGACGATCTTCGGAGATGCAGCTTCACCTGTGTGGATGGCGTTGAATGCATCAGCACCTTCCGATAGCGGCCGTGATTCCACCCAATCCAGTGAGCCCAAAGCTCCACTGCCGATCAGATTCAATGCCGCTTTCAAATCCGTTGGTGAGTAAGTGTAGTGCCCAATGAAGCTAATTTCTTGTAATGTTAACTTTCGCGTGTCCAACCCAGGTTCATTATCTTGCAAACCAATGTGGGATATCACGCCACCGGCTCGCACTTTTGCACTGGCATGCGCGCGCGTGGCACCACTGCCTACGGCATCTACCACTAAGTCGAAATGATTATCATCTGGATTATTTTTATCCAAAGGGTTGTAAGTGGTGCCGCAACCAATCTTATCGAGGGTTGCGCGGCGAGGGGCGTTGGTCTCTGCAACCACCAGCTCTCGAACGCCTTTTTGTTTTAGCACCAGCGCTGCGAGTAATCCAATCGCGCCACCGCCAATAACCAGAGCACGAGATTCAGAGATAGGGCGAGTGAGCACACGTTCAGCCATCACCACCGCATGTAATGACACCGCCGTGGGTTCCATTAAGCTGGCAAATGTTGCGCTTAGCGAATCTTCAATAGGGAATAGGTTTGCAGTTTCTATAGCGATATAGTCAGCATAACCACCGGCTCGGCCAAGGCCTACCAAGTCGCGCGACTGACAACGGTTTGGGTTGCCTTGCAAACATTCGCGGCATTGATTGCATGTGAGCATCGGGTTCACAGCGACGCGTGTGCCGCTCATGTCGCCATCGACAACCGTGCCGGCAAGTTCGTGGCCCAGAATCATGGGTGGGACACGTCGCGCATCATGGCCGTGGTAGGCGTGCATATCGGAGCCACAAATGCCAGCGGCCTCGATTTTTACCAACGATATGCCAGGTGCTGCAACGGGTGCAGGTTCATCGCGCATTTCCATGGACAATTTGCCCGTGTAGACCAGTGCTTTCACAGTAACTCCTGTTTTTTTCAGGCGTTAGGTTAAAGCATGTAAGCACACGTTGGAAGTGGTCGAATGGAATTAATGATGGAATTTTGTGCCGCAGCACAACAGACTATTTTGCCGTGAATCCACCGTCGACATAAACGATTTGACCGGTAATGTAGTTCGATGCAGGTGATGCAAGAAATACTGTAATACCATCAAGGTCTTGCAGCTCTCCATTACGTCCAATGGCAGTTTGTGCTGCCAACTTATCTGTTAAATCTGACTGTTCGAATACCGGAGCTGTAAGCCCTGTAGGAAAAAAACCGGGTGCGATAGCATTGGCAGTCACACCACCCGAGGACCAGCTTTCAGCCATGGCGCGGGTGACTTGGCCGATGCCACCTTTCGATGCGCCATAGGCCATGCCGTTGGCGAAAGCGCGTTCGGTTT
This sequence comes from uncultured Granulosicoccaceae bacterium, assembly GCA_938035945.1. GTDB lineage: Bacteria > Pseudomonadota > Gammaproteobacteria > Granulosicoccales > Granulosicoccaceae > Granulosicoccus. The sequence goes on along the minus strand of CALHOU010000001.1, from coordinate 28,578 downwards.
GCAGTGAGGCTATGTTGATGATTCTGCCCCAGCTGCGTGATTGCATGGCTGGTACAAATTCACGTGCTAAGAAAAACGGCACGCTTAAATTTAGGTTTATGGTTTGGTCCCAGCTTTCGGGTGTGATGTGTTCGGCGGGTTCACGTAAATTCACGCCGGCGGCATTGATGACGATATCGACGTCACCAGCCATGGCCATGGCGGCTTTACTGAGTTCTGGTAGTGCTGTTTTATCGTTTAAATCGAACGGTAAGCTGTGAGCGTTGCCACCGATTGCTTTGATAGATTCTAATGTCTGGCTCAAGGCGTCTTCGCGACGCCCGACCAACACAACACTTGCACCTGCCTTAGCCAACGCCAGGCTTTGCGCCTGACCGATGCCGGATGATGCGCCGGTGACCAGCGCTGTTTTTCCAACCAAACTAAATGCGGCGAGTGCGTCGTTGCCCATAGTGAAATAAAACCTTAACTATTCAGATGCAGGTTGTAACTCGAATTTTTCATCCGGGTAGTACTTAGCTAGACGCTCATCGCCTGATCGCGCGTGCGCCTCCATGCCTTCAAGACGAGAAATACGTGCAGCAGCTGACGCAACCTCTTTGCAAGCCTCTTGAGTCATGCGTTGCGTGGTAACCGTCTTAATAAATTTCGCGGCAGACAAACCACCGGTGTAACGACCAGCGCCTCGTGTTGGCAAAATGTGATTAGTGCCTGAGCACTTGTCACCAAAAGTTACCGTGGCTTCTTCACCAACAAATAGTGAACCGTAGTTGCGTAAACGCTTAACCCACCAATCTAAGTTTTGCGCATGCACTTCCAAGTGTTCTGATGCGTATTTGTCGCTAATGGTGGCCATAGCTTCATCGTTTTCGCAGAAAATAACTTCGCCATAATCGCGCCATGCAGCCGTTGCAGCTTCGCGCGCTGTGTCGGGAAGTTTTGCAATCAGCCCTGGCATCATGTCAATGACTTTATCGGCCATGGCTCGATCGGTTGTGAATAACCATACCGGTGAATCAGGACCATGTTCAGCCTGACTCACTAAATCGGTTGCAATGATGTGTGGATCGGCCGTGGAATCTGCAATGATGCCAATCTCGGTTGGGCCTGCAAACAAATCAATGCCAACGCGACCAAACAGCATGCGCTTAGCTTCTGCGACGAATCGGTTGCCTGGTCCAACTAAAATATCAGCTGGGTGGTTAGTAAATAAACCAAACGCCATCGCGGCTATGCCTTGAACGCCACCAAGGGCCAAGATAGTGTCAGCGCCACAAAGGTTCGCGGTGTACACAATCGCAGGGTTCGGACCACCTGGGTCGGTGTTGGTCGCAGGCTTTGGTGGTGAACAGGCAACAACGTGAGATACGCCGGCTGTTTTTGCTGTGCCGACAGACATTACCGCGGAGGCCACGTGCGCATAACGCCCACCTGGGATATAACATCCTGCTGTCTGCATGGGAATCTGTTTTTGACCGGCCCAAAGTCCAGGGGATAATTCAACTTCAAATTCGCTTAACGAGTCGCGTTGCTTTTCAGCAAACTTACGTACACGGTCATAAGCGAACTGGATGTCGTCTTTGGTTTTTTGCGGAACGCGGCTAGAGGCCTCTGCAATAGCGTCGGCCGAGAGCACAATTTCGCCTTCGTAGTTGTCTAGCTTTTTTGCGTAATCAATACAAGCAGCTTCACCACCGGCTTCTATCGTGTTCAAAATTTCTTGAACTATGCCGCGGGTTTTGTCGTCCTGTTCAGCTGCCGATTCGGTGGCTTTCTTTATATACTCAATGCTCATAATGGTCTCGTTTGTTAGTCTGGCGTTACGAAACAGCGCCATAAATTTTTAAAATTTGTACATGTCTTTGCCAGTGCTAACCGATATACGCAAGCACTTCGTTGGCGCCAATCCACATCATCTCAATGGATACCCAGAGGATAAGTACAAGGCCAACATACGCAATCCAAGGATAGCGTTTTAATAAATTGGCAATTAGCGTTGCGGCAAAAATCATAAAGGCAACGGATAGCACTAAGCCAAATACCAAGATGGCTGGGAAGTCGCGGGAAACGCCCGCAATTGCCAACACATTATCAATTGACATGGAAAGGTCTGCGATAACGATTTGTATGATCGCCGGGCGCATCGAGGTGAAGGGCTCTGCTTTGCTTTCGCCGTCCTCATCATGACCTGCGCGTAGTTCTTGCCATAGTTTCCAGCAAACCCATAGCAATAGTGCACCACCGAAAAGTTTTAACCCGACAATGTTGAGTAGTTGAACCGTAATAAGTGAAAAGCCGATACGCATTACAACTGCCGCACCGATACCCCACAAAATTACTTTCTTACGCATCTCGGGCGGTACGCGGGATGCGACCATCCCAACGATGATAGCGTTGTCTCCGGCTAACACCAGATCGATAAAAATAACCTGTACTAATACGTTGAGCGCTTCAAGCGATTGCAGGTTGGAGAAAAATTCAGACATAACTATCTATAGAACTCATTTAGTTAGAGACGTAAAACGTTCGAATTTGGACTACAGGATGCGCCCCGGATTCGGAGCACAAGTACAAGATTATCGAACCCGGTTAGCGTTTATGTACTCCGGTAGCCATAAGGCTATCTGCGATTCACGTCCACGAATATCCCAAACCGGTGATGACTTCATGTGCATGCAGAAGCATACAACCTCACCGCAAGCTATGCGCGAAATGCACCGCTTTTCGTTTCCATAACGCCAAAGTAGAGCAGTAATGAGACACAGAGTCTCATTAAAGCAATTTTGTGTCAAACAAGAATCATCTCCAGTGGGTGATTCTTTGGCTGATAAGGTGGTTTCGGATATTCATGTATAAGATATCTTGTACATGATTAATATGCAAGCTCCGCTAACTGGTCTACTTGGGTGTTGTTAAGGTCTTTGCAGCTAACTATTTGACTTGATTACTGTTACCTGCCATCACGTCGATGCAGGTGAGATTCAGGTGAGTCTCGATCTGGCGTTATTGGACGAGATAAAGCGCTGAATGAGGTCAATTGTGGGTGATTTGTGGGGGCGCAGAGCCATCTTGGCGTTGGAGTCGAGCGTATCGGGCCATGAGTTGGCCAGCTGCGACGTTGGCGTCGCGTGGCGGCGTGCTCTGGCGGACAGACCGCCAGAGACATCAACACTCAAGTACGCCAGTTAGTTAGCTGTTGAAGAAACCCAAATCGCTGGTTTGAAAATTAGCCAATGTCGGCAAAACCACATGCAGCTCGTCCTCCGGCAGTCCCATCCAGCGCAACAACGTTGCCGCATATTGGGCTGATGACAAAGTTGGTACCACACGGCCATTTTGAATCGCATCAGGGCCATCGACGCCCATGCGTGGCATGGTGCCGTAAACGTCGCCACCTTTAACTGCACTACCCATCACCATCATGTGATTGCCCCAACCGTGGTCGGTGCCATCACCGTTGCCGGTTAATGAGCGGCCAAAGTCGGATGCAGTAAATGTTGTGACGTTGTCGGCTTCACCGATCTGATCAAGCGACTCCTGAAAGTAAGCCATGGCGTTTGCCAGCTCGCTGAATAACCACGGCTCTTTCTGAAGTTGGTGGTCGTGGACGTCAAAGCCTTTCATGCGCACATAAAAGATTTGTCGACGCATACCCAGTTGACCGCGTGCTGCAATCAGTTGTGCAACCTGGTTTAATTGTGCCGCTAACGAATTTTCAGCGGGGGGCTCAGTGATGATAGCGCCATTGGTGTGGAGGACGGCACCCAGCTCAGCTGTGATACGCAAAGCACGGTTTTGCACGTCAGCGTATGCGCTTGCAAACAAGTGCTCTTGTTGAAGCTTCATCACACGGCGATAGGCTTCAGCACGTGGCTGTTCCCATTCGTTGTGCGGGTTGAGACCAGCAAATTCGAGCAAGCCGGTTTCCTTCATCGCAAATGGGCGTTGTCCAGAACCGGTTTGCCAGTAGTTTGAACCGGCCAGCGATACACTGGTCAGGTAATCTCGTTCTTGATACGTTGCCAAGTGCTTGGCCGCCGCGGCACCCCAGCCTTGTTCGCCGCGACCGCGGCCCTGTAGTTGCTGCCATTGAATCTCTTGGTCGGAATGCGAAAACAATTGCGCAGGTAGTGGGACGGCTTTGTCTTCGTATTCACCGGCGGTTGTGGGTACGATTAAGTTGCCCACATTTGAGATCATCGCCAAACGGTTTTCTTGATACAAGTTATACAATGGTTCGGCGCTGCTGTTGAAACCGAGTTGGCCATTGCTACCAGACACTGTAGACAGGTTGAGTAGTCTGTCTCGACCGATCGCGAGCTCTTGCCTTGATTGACGATACTCGTTGTATTCGGCGGTACCCATTGGCACCATTAAATTAAAACCATCTGAACCACCGTCCAAATAAACACAAACCAACGCGCGGTAGTCTGCACCGTCATAGAAGTTAGATTCAGCCGCTTGTGCCAGTGTCCACATTGGGTTTGCACCCAGGGCAAGTCCAGCGCCGGTCATTGTCTTCGCGCCCAGTTTTAAAAATCGACGCCTTTCGTTTTTATTCATCTGATGAGCTCTTTTATTATTCTTATTGGTTGCGTATCTTCTTGATACACTTTTTTCTTACTCTTTTAATGCAATGTTTGTTAGCGTTGTATCGCCGCTTCTGGCGAGCTGGCAACTAAAAATATCGCTTCAGCAACGCGCTGCGATGCAGCGTTTTTATAATCCCTAGACGCCATCAGTCTTAGTATTTCATGACGTAGGTCGGCTGACATTGTTCCACCAAGCAGGAGTAAATCCAGGTGATCGATCAAGGCTTCTGGATCTGCCTCGAGCGCCATTTCGCGATCAATATTGATGACCACACGCTTTGCGTCGTTGGCTACTTTGTAGTTATGCGACCATAAACTGTTTGCTAGCAGGCGACTGGTCATACTGATCATGCTTGACTCATCGAGTATTTCAAATTCAGGCGATACCAGTCCTGCATCTCTTATCGCACCCGGTTGGCTGAAGTCCGGAGTGAAGAAGTTGAATACTGATGGTGATGCTAACGGCGCTTGTTGTAATTCGCGTGCAACCCAACCATAGTTAAAGTCCGGATGAATGGAATCTGGCTCAAAGGCGCGCCATAGTTGCGTTACGCGTATCAATGGTTCTTTCGTTTTACCAAACCTTGTTGGGTTTAGTTCATGGCCTTGGCGCGCTTCTTTGTGCATCATGATGGCTTTGATCGTGCTACCAAGATTGCCGCGTTCACCTTCAACGTTGCTATTCCACACTTGAACAACATCTTTAATGTATTCAGGACTTGGGTTGCTTGTCACCAACTTGGTGATCAGATGTCTAACCATAAACGGGCCAACGTTTGGATGATTAGCAATGTTGTCCAATGCATCTTCTAAATCTTGTTCAGGTGTTTGTCCAGCAGGTATGACAAAATCATTTAGCAATTTTTTTTCACCCGTGGCGTGCTTATCGGGCCATGCAACCATTGGGCTGATGAAGTCTTTATTTTTCGGCCAGCGAAAATGTTCGGCGTTGGCAAAGTGCCAGCCGGTAAAGGCGTGGGCAAACGCTTCAACGTGTTCTTGCGAGTAGGTTGGAAGTGGAACACCATCGGCATCGTTAATGGTTGAGCCATCTTCATTAAGCATGCTCAAACCAATACTAAACAGTTGTAATAGCTCACGTGCATAGTTTTCGTCTGGTCGTAAATTCTTTTCGGCATCCGGTTTGTGGTTGCCCTTCATACTAAGGTATTCACCCATGATTGGGTTTAGCGTTATTTCTTCGAGTAACTCACGATAGTTACCAAAAGAATGTCGCATCAATAGGTCGTAGTAATTTGCAAGCCCAGGTTGTTCATCACCGAGTCCGTCGACCGATGAGATAACAAATATCTGGCTTAAAGCAAACGCTGTGCGCTGACGTAACTGGTCGGGTGCATACACCGCGTTTCGCCACCACACATTGACGTATTCGTTCCAGCGATCATTTGTTGATGCTCTTAAGCCCTCACTCATATAGGTGGCAGGTAAAGACATCTGATGATCTATCCAGGCTTCTGGGCCATTTCCTGATATGGATTCGATATCTTTTAAACGCGCACCAAAAGTGGTTTGCTCCAGCATTCTGAAAGCTTCTTCTTTTGACATGGGGGTGTCAGGGGCAGCGTTCTGAACCTCTGTTGCCGGTAACGCAGGTGCAATAGCCGGTGGGTTCAATGGCGCATTGTCGACCGCGCCACCACCGCAGCCGACCAACAGCACTGCTACGATGGGCAAAAGGGTTATTATCTTTGTTTTCATGGCCTGCGTTCTGCCTCTTACACGAGGACGTTAACGGCAGGTTTTTGCAATCAATGAAGTACGATCTAAATCGTGTGAATTGAGTTATTTCGCGTTCACATAATGAGTGAGCGGTAACTTAATTAGCGATAGCTTTGTCGATTTGTTCAAGTACCGGGGCGCTGGCGGTATAGCTCAGAGCGATGGGGGTGGGGTTTTTACCGATTGCTTCAAAGAATAGGCTTGGAAACCCTTGAGCACCAATGCGACGCGCATAGCTTATTTGCTCGTTTAATGTATCTACGGTCGTTTTGCTATTCAGCGATTCTTTGAATAGGCTCACATCGCAGCCAATCTCTTGCGCTAACGTAATCAGTACTTCATCGTCTGAGGGATTTTTAGCGTGTAGATAATAAGCTTGCTGAATAGCCAGGATCATGGGGTCTTCAAACGAATCTGCCTGCGCTTTTGCTGCTATGACAGCTCGGCAGCTTGGATAAGTAGAGCGTCGTGGTGAATTTAAGCGCCAAAAATCGTGATTGAATTTTGTACCTGGAATGCTTTGCTCTATCTGATGCCACACTCGTTGTAGCATTTGTTGTGTAGATGCTGGCATCGGTTCTGAACTGTCTGGCGCAAGCCCGCCTAAAAGGTATTGGCTTTTAACATTGCCGGGGAGTTCATTTTGAATTTGTAGCCAGGTTGGTTTAAATCCCCAGCACCAGCTGCACATAGGGTCATGTGCATAGATGAGCGTGTGTTGCTGCTCAGTGTTCATCGTCAGGTGTGCCGCCTGGGCTTGGTTTTTTATTATTAAGTTGCTGTGGCAAGTTACTTTCTTCGAGCAATAAGGTGTGATCTTCGTCCAAGGTCATGGTTCTATCTGTTTCTATATCTTCGCTTAGTGTTCTGCTCGATTTAAGCGCCTCTAGATCATGGCGTTGATCGGCGTCGATGCGAACGGTTTGGTCGAAAGCTTCAGAGGGTAGATCTGCCGGGTCGATTGCAATCGTGGCCTGATCATCGCCCATTGAATTTATCAGGCGTTGACGTTCTTCCTCCCAAGCTTGACGTTTTGCTGACAAGGTCGCCATTTTCGCTTCGGCGTCGTCGGCTGATAGTGACCCAATGCCCACAGCACCTACTGCGACAGCACCGGCACCTGCCACCCCATTCGCAGCGTTGTCGCGAAAGCGTTTAAGCTCTTCATCTTTTTGTGCAATGATACGTTGTAGTCGTTCTTGCGTTTCTGCTTGCTGGCGATTGAGCTCAATCGCATCGGCTCGCGCTTTGTGTACACTTATTTCGTTTTCACGTAACGACTCGCTAATGCTGTCGTTGCGGTTAGCCAGTTGTTGAGATTCTTTATTGATTTCAACGAGCTGATCTTCCAGATGTTCGGTGTCTTGTTTGTATCGCAATTCAAGTTCGGAATGTTTACTCTCCCAACCGGCTTGGGCAGCACTCAGTTCACGCTTGGCCATCGTATTACGAATCATCCAACCAATAAAAAGGCTGAACAAAGCCGTAGCGGCGAGGCAGGCTAGAATTTCTATGAGCAACGTATTCATAGTGGTTGTTCCATCTAGAAGTTAAACTCGATTCGTCGGTTTAGCGCACGGCCAGCCGCAGTTGCATTATCTGCAATGGGCACACCGTCACCAAAGCCGTAGGCGCTTAGGCGAGTTGGGTCTATACCCTGTTGAATCAAGTAGTCTCGAACAGCGTTTGCACGAAGCTGGCTAAGCTCCAGGTTTCTTGACGATGAGCCCTGAGAATCGGTGTGGCCATCGATTTCAATTTGAGCATCAGGGTACTGAGCGAACAACTCGCTCATGGTTTCGATGCTGCGCAGGCTTTGTCTGGTTAAAACATCACTACCGCTCTCGAACAATATGCGTTCGGTTTGCAAAGCTTCGAACGCTTCGCGTAGAGATAAGCTCGGTGGATTGGTTGGTTCAGTTGTAATGACTTCAGCATCAGTGTCAGCTGCTTGTTGTGCGCTATTTGCTTCTATCGTGTTTTGCTCGTTCGTTGCGTCATTAACAGGCTCACTGGGTTCAGAAAGGGTAGGTGAGTCAGCCACTGCTTCAGGTTCTTCTGAAATGCTGATGCGCTCAACCAAGGATAAAGATGGGAACATTGATAATGCGTTGTCTATGACAGCATCGTGCTGTTTTTGACTTGACGCTATGCCAGACAGTGAGATTTGCGAATCGACTATCTCTATGCTGGCATCGGAGATGGATCCCATGTTCGGTAAAAACGAGGTCAGCGAGACTAACCAGTCCGCTTGTGCTGTCTCTGGGTTGACCTGCACACTGTTAATAACGTAGTTTGAGCTGAAGGTGTTCATCGCCGTTTGAACAAACGGTAGCAAACTGTCTTTGTCTGATACGTCACCTGTAAGGTTTAAGGTTTCACCTGTTACCAACAAAGTCAGTGCGGCAGGTTCTGAGGCGGCAAGTAATTCATCCGCTTCGGATGAATCCGCTATTGGCGCTTCAATAGTTTCTGCCAACGCATCGGTAGCGTCGTCGGTGTTCGTGGTTTCAAGTGCTGCAGTTGTTTGATCTGAAGCTTGTGTTGTTGGCGCTTGCGTATTGGTGCTGATCGCCGGTAACTGGTTTGTTCTTGCTTGTTCAATTAATGCTTGTGCTTTGGCCTCAATGCTGTTGACTGTCTCTGTTGATGTTTCTGGTAAGGAGCTATCCGTCTCTTCAGGCTCTATCGTTTCTTCTTGCAGTATTGGTTGTTCAGCTTCGGCTATTTCTTCAACTTCAACCTCAGCATTTGATTCAATTTCAGCCGCATCTTCGGTGTCAACGGTTTCAGTTGCGCTGGCAGATTCATTGTCGCTAACCGTGACAGGCGGCTGGGCTTGATTGTCAGCTTCAGTCTCAGTGCTTGTGCTGCTGTTGTCGACGCTTGGCGTTGTTTGCGATGGCGTATTTGCAGGTGCTGTGTCAGAGGTATTGGTGGTTTCTACGGCTTGTGATTCTTGCGAAGTTGCAACGGTTTGGGTGTCGGCATCTGCACTTGCCGAGCCAACAATGGAAAGTTCGTCATTAACGTTGCGAACACCATCGGCATTTTGAACCGCGCTAATTAGAGTACTTCTTTTGGCGTCGCTGTCGACAAAGCCTGTTAGTGTGGCAGTGCGGCCGTGGGTCGCAACTTTAGCCTCAGGCGCTTCGACTTGCCCGAGCGCGGCGGCGGCACTGTCTTGTACTTGTTGTTGTAGAGCAGGGACATGCCGGGCAATACACCAGTAGGCAATTGCAGCCATACCAGCTAACCATAAGATCAGCCAAATGGGTGTCGATCCGACTTGTGAACGCCTGCTTGGCAGTGTTCGGTGCACGATGAAAATTCGATGTTCGAAAGATTGAGTGTGATTATACCGGTTGTGGAGCTGCATCAGGCGTGGAAAAATTGGCACTGGCACTTTTATTTGTGGCTTGGCGTAACAATTACCAATGTAATCTTAATCCGCACCGATGGGCGTGTGCGGAAACTCAGAGCCTGTATTATATGCCTACGGAGCAAAATCCCAGGTCTGCTATGCAATCACTTACCAAGGTTATCACCGCCTTTCTCATGCCCGCTGCGTTGTGGCTGGTGCCGCAAGTGTCATTTGCCCAACCGCAAGACTACAACGTGCTGCAAGAATGCATGAAGCTATCAAGCGATGATGTGGACATCAACAACTGCATCGACAATTACCTAGATTTAATGGATGACAATATTCAGGATATTACTGAGTACATTGCACGAGATCTGGACGATGCATCGCTCAATCAGTTTCAGCTTTCCCAACAAGCCTTCTTTGATTATCGAAAACAGAATTGCCTTTGGTATTTGGAATTCTCGTCTCCACAGGCCGTGGCTGAAAAAATTGCCAAAAATTGCTTAGCCAAAATGTCGCAATACCGGCTAGCAGAGTTGCAATCCTTGATTGCGACCGACCAAGGTAAAGCGAACACATTACGGGGTTTTTATGTGTACGGCGCAAGCAGAAACAGTTTTCAACCCTGCGGCTCTGATCAACGCTACTGGGTGGTTGGTGATAATGAGCAAGTTGGTCAGCTGCAGCAAGATTACTTAAATCAATCCACCGCATCCTTACAAGTGTTGTACGCAGAACTTCGCGGTAGCATTGTGCCCAATCAAGACTACCCGGAGCACAGTGGCGAGGTCAGACTAACGGCTGTGACCATGCTCAGCCCGCCAAGCGATTCACAATGCAGGTTACCTAAAGGTGCGACTGCAAACACATTAGCGACCTTGCCAGAGGTGAAGCCTGCGGCTGTGCCAGAACCCGAGCCGGTTGTGCAAACCCCGGATGAGCCTGAACAACTGCTTCGTGCGTATTTTGGTGAGTGGTTAGCCGAGTGCAAGCAAAACAAGTCTAGTTTTACCTGTGAGCTTGCCGTTAGTTTTACCGGCGATGGTGTGACTGATGAAAATCGCCCTGAATTGCGTATGAGTCGCCGCGCAAGCAAACGCACGTTGCTTTATATGAAGTTTCCCGATCGAGAAGTAGATTCTCCGGCGAAAATTCGTTGGCGTGTGGATAACTTTGCCTTTGGCGATATAGTTGGCTCCGAAATACGAGTCGATGAAGCGGGCACTCAGCAATTAGTACACGAGAAAAAATTTCTTCGTGACGATTTAATGCCCTTGTTTATAAAAGGTACTGAGTTGGGCGTTGAAGTACTAGTCGATGTGGATGATGATCGTGGTGAGCGATTCGAAGCTTCACTAAAAGGGCTGACTCGTGCACTGAATTTTGCCGATGACTTTATCGCCAGCGGTGGCAAATTGTAGTGTCATTAAAACGCGCGGTTGTATTTGCCAACGGTGAATACGATCAGGCAAGTGCATCACTTGCATCTGTCACTGACGATGATTTTATTGTTTGCGTAGATGGTGGTGTACAGCACTGCCTGCACTCAAAGCTTAGGCCTGATTTGTTGCTCGGTGATTTGGACAGCTTGGATGAGCATTCTGCAACAGCCATTGAGCAGCTCGGCACGGAAAAAATTCAATACCCAGCAGAAAAAGATGCCAGTGATTTAGAGCTTGCTTTGGAAGTATTGTGTAAGCGAGCTGTTGCACAGGTTGTGGTGTTGGGGGCATCAGGTGGTCGCACCGATCATCATTTGTTTAATTGGCAACTACTTGCTAGCCGTGCCTGGCCATTCCAACTGCGGGTAATCGACAGTTCGGTTGATTCATATCTGATTGAACCGACAAGGCCATTCGATCAGACATTGGCAAAAGGTACAACCTTTAGCGTCATTGCGTTAGCGGGCCCCGCGGCCGGTGTACGGGTGAGTGGGGCTCAGTATCCCTTGATCGGTGCTCGTCTAAATCCCGGCAGCACTGTCGGTTTGAGCAATATTGTGACCGACTCTCGTTTACAGGTGAGCGTAGAAGAGGGTATTGTTATGCTCATGCGGGTGCTCGCATAGAGCAGGCACGACTAGAGCAGCCACGAATAGATACAAAAACCAGAGTCACACCCAAACCATGATCGACGTTCGCAGCGATACCGTCACCGTTCCAACTGCCGCCATGCGCACGGCTATGCACGATGCAGAAGTTGGCGACGATGTATATAAGTCCGACCCAACCGTTACGCGTTTGCAAGACATGTGCGCAGACATGCTGGGGCATGAAGCGGCCTTGTTTATGCCCACCGGCACACAATCGAACTTAGTTGCATTGTTAACGCATTGCCAGCGTGGTGATGAGTATATTGTGGGTGGTGATGCGCACACTTATAAATATGAAGGTGGCGGTGCTGCCGTGCTTGGTGGCATTCAACCACAAACAATTCCGTTTGCAGATAACGGAGAGATTCCGCTTGATCAAGTGGAAGACTATATAAAACCACACGATATTCATTTTGCAAACACGAAATTACTTAGTTTGGAAAATACCCAACATGGCCGAGTACAAAGTTTGGCTTACATGCAAAGCGCGCGCGACTTTGTCGACAAGCATGAGTTGATATTGCATCTAGATGGCGCGCGTATGGCCAATGCCGCTGTTGCCTTGAATACGTCATTGGAATCGGTTGCCAAGCCGTTCCACACAGTTTCTTTGTGTTTATCGAAAGGTTTGGGTGCACCCGTAGGCTCGTTGTTGGTTGGCGACAAAGCCTTTATTGAACAAGCATTGCGCTGGCGTAAGGTGACCGGTGGCGGTATGCGCCAAGTCGGTGTTTTGGCGGCGGCTGGTATACTGGCCTTAACTGATGGGTTTGCTCGCATGCATGAAGATCATGAAAACGCCCAGCAACTGGCATCGCTGCTCAGCGACGTACCACGCGTTACCGTTAGAGACGGATGGACGCAGACGAATATGGTCTGGTTGGATTATGAAGGCGATCACGGCACCACTTTGCCAGCGTTTGCCAAGGAGCGAGGTGTGTTGATATCAGCTGGTCGCAACTCAGGGCGCTTGGTTATGCATCGAGATGTGTCTGCTGAAGATATGGCAAAAGTTGCAGACACAGTGAAGGCATATTTTGAACAGAGCGAGGGATGATCATTCACGGTTAGTTGATCGTTCGAGCTATTAATAAATAAAACTAAAAAGAGAGAGTGATGAGTAACATACGCCCCTTCCATTTAGCCTTCCCAGTCGATGACTTAGAAGCTGCGCGCACTTTTTATGGTGAAGTACTGCAATGCGAGCAGGGTCGAGAGGATTCAGGTTGGATTGACTACAACTTGTTTGGCCATCAGATCGTGGCCCATCTAGATCCATCACACGTGCACCCCGTGGCTGTAGAAAATGCCGTAGATGGTGATGCAGTACCGGTACCGCACTTTGGTGTGGTGCTCACCTTCGAGATGTTTGATGCGCTAAAAGAGCGTCTAGAGGCCAATGAGGGTACGCGTTGGGTGATAAAACCTAAAACACGTTTTGCTGGTCAGCCTGGTGAGCAACGAACCATGTTCTTCCTAGACCCGGCTGGCAATGCCTTGGAATTTAAAGCCTTTGCAGATGATGCTAGCTTGTTTGCAGTTTAAGTTGCCCGGCGCTTAATTGGTATTTGACGGCGTCGAGCCTATCGGCGTCGTCTTCATTGTGCGTAACTAAAATCACACACAGTCTGTGTTTGGTTATTACATTCTTAGTTAACACGATCATTTCATGGCGCGTACTTTCATCCAAGGCACTAAACGGTTCGTCCAGCAGCAGTATGGGTTGTTTGCGCATTAGGCATCTTGCCAAAGCCGTGCGCTGTTGTTCACCGCCAGATAAATTAGCAGCGCTCTTATTATCATAACCCTCCATGCCAACCTCGCTGAGTACCTGGCGAATATTCTGATGATCGTTTTCATCGAGTTTTAAGTTTGGATGAATGCCAAGGCCGACGTTTTGCGCCACGGTTAAGTGAGAAAACAAATTGTGTTGTTGGAATAGCGTGGTAATGGGACGTTGGTTAGCTGCAAGGTTAAGTAGCGATTGGTCGTTCCAGCAAAGCTCGCCTGATTCGGCATTTAGAAAGCCTGCAATAACATTCAACAGTGTGCTTTTGCCTGAACCGCTTTTTCCGAGTATGGCGCTCACGCGGTTCGCATCGGCTTGTAGCGTGTAGTTAAATTCATTGGTGCCAAGCCGCACTTGTAGCTTGTTAAGCTTTAGCATTGGCGTTCCTTAAAAAAGTGCCCGAGGTCAGTGCTTGTAATAGCAAAAATAAGCACAAACACACGATTAGTAATATGCCTGCAGTGGTAGCGGCTTCATAGAGCCGATAGGTGCCAACGCGTTGGAATAGCAGCAAAGGCAGTGTCAAAGCGCGCTCCGAGCCGAACAAAGCAATAGCGCTTAAGTCGCCCGCGGCCAACGTTGCCGAAACACCTAACGCAAAACCCAAAGGTTTTCGAACCAGTGGCCAGTCTAGTAATCGCCAGCGAGCCCAGCCGGTAATTCCCAACGATTGAATTAGGCGATCATGATGGGTTCCGGCTTGCATTAAAGGTCCATCTAAAATCCTGAGCACGAAGGGTAGTGCCATAAGGCTATTGATAATGATGGTGAGTAGCAAGGCGATAGAAAACACATCGGCGACATTGCGTAAAAGTAAAAACAAACCTGTACCCAGCACAACCGGCGGCATAACCAAGATAATATTCCCCGCGTGCTGAATCCACTGGCCCAGTTTGTGTTTGCCAAAACGGATGCGTATATGCCTTGAGCTAATCAACAAGCCAATCCCCATCGCGACAGAGAGGAATGAGGCAGTCAGTGCGATAACGATGGTGTTAATTATTGCCCTAACGGTGTTGCTGTGCGTAAGCACATCTATGCTTGATGGATTAATCGCTGAAATCACCAGTCCCAATAAAGGCAGTAACACAAACAGTGCAGCAATTATTATTAGCAAGGCATTTAACCATCGATAACCCGAAGCTGGGCGAATCAAATGCTCGGTGGCTTTGTAGGCAAAGCCCAAAGGCGCATCATGTTTGAAAAACGCACTTATTAACAGCAACGCGCTACAGAAAATCAGTTGTACTAAGGCAAGCGACACAGCGGCATTTAAATCGAAATCGAAACGCAAGGCTTGATAGATCGCCACTTCAATAGTTGTGGCTCGTGGGCCGCCTCCAAGCGTCATCACAATGGTAAAGCTTGTAAAGCAGAGTGTAAAAATCAGCATAAACACGCCCAACAATTGCGATCGCATGGCAGGCCATTCTATGAACCTCAGCTGTGCCCAACTGCGCATGCGCAATTGTGTTGAGAGCCGCCATTGCTCGTTTGGAATATTGTCCAAGGCTTGCAGTAATACTCTAGCTGCTAGCGGCATGTTAAAAAACACATGTGCAAGCAAAATACCGCCCAGCCCGTAAATAGAAAAAGGCTCTATCCCGAGCGACTCTGTTGCGTTGTTTATCCAGCCCTTACGGCCAAAGACGGCCACTATGCCAAAAATGGCCACAAGCGTTGGAATCACCAATGACAAGCTGAATAGGTTTATAAGAAGTTGTCGGCCTACAAAGAATTGTTCTCGCGATAAGGCCAAGGCCAGGGGTATAGCCAATCCGACAGAGAGCAGGGCGGAGAGTAAGGCCTGATAAAAACTAAACGCGATGACACGTCTAAAATAGGCGTTCTCTAGTATCGATAGTGGTGAGACGTCGTTTGCCGACAACACTAAAGCAATCAGCGGCAACCCAGTCATCAACATTAAAACTACTAATGCAATACAACCGGGAAGCCACCAACGATTAAACGATGCTTTAGTGGCCGCTAAACTCATACGACTTTAGTTAGCCGACTCCAACCACTCGTCAATCCATGCTTTTCGCTCGTCTCTGACTTGTTCAGTGTCAAGCAACAATGATTTAGATGGCTTTATGAGTTTTTCAAATTCTGCCGGTAGTGCATCGCCAATGTCTGTACTTGGATACATAACATTGGTGAGCGGTAGGGCTGATTGGGCTTCTTTGCCGATCAGAAATTGAAGAAACGCTTTACCCAGCTCTTGGTTTGGTGAATTTTTTAGTAGGGCTGCTACTTCAATTTGCAGGTAATGACCTTCATCAAACGCCGCAGCTTGATACTGCTCGGTCTTATCGATGGCCATGTGATAACCCGGTGACGTATCGTAGCTAAGTACCATAGGTGCTTCGCCGTTCAGGAACAATGAGAAGTACGCTTCGCTCCAGCCTGTGGTAACCGTTAATATTTTTGGCTGTAATTTTTTCCAGGCTGTCGCAGCATCGTCACCGTAAACAGCCTTTACCCAAAGCATCAGTCCTAAGCCAGGTGTGCTGGTGCGTGGGTCTTGAATAATGATTTTTAAGTCATCCGGGGCATTAACCAATTCTTCTAGGCTGCTGGGTGGTGTTTCGAGTTGCTCGGTGTCATAGACAAACGCGAAGTGACCATAATCAAATGGAACGAAAATTTTAGAATCCCAGTCTACCGGTAACTTCACCGCCGACATATCAGTACCAGATTCTGCAAGCAGTCCAGAATCTTCGGCGATCGCCATCAGGTTATAGTCTAAGCCGAGAACGACATCCGCCTTGCTTGATTTGCCTTCGAGCTGTACACGATTCAATATGCCGGCAGAGCTATCGATGGCGACAAAGTTAAGTGTGCAATCGCATTCTTTCTCGAAAGCTTCTTTGATTACCGGGCCTGGGCCCCATTCTGATGTGAAGGAATCGTAGGTATATACGGTAAGCGTTTGCGCAGCGTAGCTTGGTAGTGCGACGATGCTGAGAGCACCCAGTAAGCTAAAAGCGACACGGCTTGCCGCATGACGAAAATTGGTGATCACAGATCATCTCCTGATGTTAAAAATTCAAGTGATGACCTAACGGGAAGGGTTTGAGCTCAATTCCTACGCCGGTATTAGCCGGATCAGGTTCTACGGGTTGTTGTTACTCTCAGCCTTTCGGCACCCCGATGAGTCATCATTGTAATCGGGTTGCCCCGACTGGCTTATATAGTGGGCGTAAACGACGGGATATGCAAGTCTACTCGGCCGTTTGAAATGATAAACACCTTTTCCTGTGTTACAGGATGTGATCGGATTGGGGTTTCTAAGCGGTGTTTTTAAGCTTGGATTCTTGCCGATGTTCGCGGTAGATGACAAGGCAGCTGCTGGCAATGATAATCGTTGCACCCAGCATTGTTTGGGCGCTAGGGATGGTTTGCCACAATACCCAATCGAAAATGAGCGTGAGTACAAGTGTCGTATAGTTCAATGGCGCAAGTAGAGAAGCTTCCGCCACGGCGAAGGCTTGCGTCATGCAATACTGACCAAATACAGCCAGCACAGATACCAACAGAATGCCCAGCCAGTCGTTAATGGTGAGTGATTGCCAGACACTTGGTAGCCATATCAATGCAACGACGCCCACGCCAAGGTTATAAAATAACACCAGTGATTCAGAGGTTTCAGTGGTGCCCAGTTTCTTCCCGCTAATAAACAAAAAGGCATAGGTCGCGCTGGAAAGCAATATCATTAGGTAACCAAACAACTCGCCATCTGCCGACGGGTCGATTGCGATCAAAACACCAATGTAGCCTACGGCCACTGCGCTCCAGCGATAGGGCCCTACTTTCTCATTTAAGAAAAAGGCGGAAGCCAGTGTGATGAAAAAAATATTGCTGAAGAAAACCACGTTGGCGTCAGTTAGTGGCAAGTACTTCAAGGCGAGAAAGAAAGCGAAGGGTGCCAAAAAGCCGATGAGTCCGCGAACGATTTGTACTTTGGTGCGAACCGGTTTTAGTTGCGCTAGTTGTTTGCGTGATGCGTAATACAAACACAGCAGTGAGGCGATGATGCAACTGCGCACAACCAGCAGTTGAATAACGTGCACGCGATCTTCAACCAACCACTTAACCGACGCATCCATTGCCGTCATTAGCGCTAAGCCGAGCATAAACAAGATAATGCCTGTGCTGGTGGCAGAGCGCTGGGTATTAGTTGAACCCGTGGGTGCGTGTGCGAACCATCGACGCATTACACGGCAACTTTATAGTTGCGTCGTGTGCCATCAGGGCAAACTCTGAATCGTTTGTAGTTCCACATGTATTGCTCGGGGCAGGCGAGAACGCATTGTTCAACCGATGCGTTAAGCGCTTTGGTGGCTATTGCCTTGTCTTTATCATCAACGCCATCGCGTGGTGGTAGGTAATGAATTTCCCAGCCTTTGCCTTTGGGCAAACGTTTGGCATAACAAAATAAAACTTGCGACTTGGTTTTATTCGCAAATTTGGCCAGCAATGTCATGGTGTTGGCGTTCTGTGCAAACATGGGGGCGAATTGTCCGTTGGCTTCATCCGGTTCCTGGTCGGGTAATATGCCGACTGTTTTGCCGCTTTTTAAAATCTGCAACACGTGTTTAATGCCAGCCGGGTCTAGCGGCGTAATATGTGTACCCATGTTTTTTCGCCCAGCAATGATCAATGGTTCCATTGCAGCCATGCGTGGTGGTTTATATAAACAGGTCACCAGGTCATCAGTAACTAAAGGCAGGCAACAACATTCCCAACTGCCTAAGTGGGGTGTTGCCACAATCAAGCCTTGCGGCGATTGTTGAGCTGCTCGCAACAGCGGTTCCCCTTCCACAATTTTTAAACGGCTGAGCACATCTTTGTTCGGCCTTTTCCATAGCCAAAAAGATTCGGTTAAGGCTTTGCCCGTTTCCATCATACTTTGTTTGCCAACTCGAAGCTTTTGTTCTTCGGTCCAATCAGGAAAACACAATGACAAGTTGATTAAAGTGACGGTGCGAAGTTTAGTTTTGCAGCTCCATGCCAGCCAGCCAATCGCCGCCCCAATTCGATGATTCATCGGCAGAGAGATGCTTGCCAGTGAGCTGGCGACCATGTTGATGAGAGCAGTGCGCATATCCGCAATGGTAACAGCTACGCAACCTATGGAGTGCAGCATTAGGTACACTAGGTCGATACAATTTATGCGTGATACCAATGAGCGAAACTAACCAAGAACCGATCATGATCGATCCGGATGACGCCTGGAAGAAAATGCAGGAAGATCCTGCTGTCTTACTTGTTGATGTTCGCTCAGATATGGAATTTCTGATGATTGGTCACCCAGCCGGCGCTGTCAATGCTGCGTGGATAGATCACCCCAGCTGGACGGTGAATCCGAATTTTGTTTCCGAGGTACGAAAACTAATGCTAGGCCGGGTGAGCGGGTATGCGCAGAATTCGGTGTCTTTGATTTTGATTTGTCGCAGCGGGAATCGCTCTGTCGCGGCAGCGAAAGCGCTAATGGCTGAAGGTGTACAACATATACATGTCATTAATGGTGGCTTTGAAGGGCCGCTCGATGATGAGCGTCATCGCAACACAGTTGCCGGTTGGCGTCACGCCGGTTTGCCTTGGGAACAAGTGTAGTTAGCGTAGTTTATAACGTATGGTGAGAACCCCAGTCTCCTTACCGGGGTGAAGCATCCTAGCTCTGACTACAGTATGTAATGTCTTACGCGTGTCGAACAGGTTAAAGCTGCGAAGGTCACCGGTAATTTTCCACAACATTGTTCGCATAAAATAGTAGTTCGCATAAAATACTAGTTCACATAAAATACTATTAGTGAAGCGAGAAAACACTGGAGCAAAGATTGATTGCGTTATTGCAAAGAGTATCTGAAGCGTCTGTCACTATCGATGGCACAGTAAAAGGCGAAATCGGTACGGGCCTTTGCGTATTGGTAGGCGTTCAACCACACGATAATGAAGCGAGCAGCCAAAAGCTTGTCGATAAGCTCTTAGGCTATCGCGTGTTTCCCGACGAACAGGGGCGGATGAACTTGGATGTGCAGCAAGCGGGTGCGCAGGTTTTACTGGTTCCGCAATTCACTCTCGCTGCAGATACGTCACAGGGGCGTCGCCCCGGGTTTTCCACAGCTGCAAAACCAGACATGGCGAAAAAACTCTTTCTCGATTTTTGCCAGCGAGCGCAACTAAAAATGGCGAATGTGCAAACAGGTGAGTTTGGAGCAGATATGAAAGTGTCACTGATCAACGATGGGCCAGTGACGTTTTGGCTTGAAGTTTAATCTTCGGCAGATTCTGAAATTTGAATGGTGTCTGAGTGATGCTCTTCATTTGTACCGGTTGTCACTTCATCTATAAGCCCTGCGAATAATTTATCAACATTCTCCACGTGGGACTCAATTGTCGTCCCTTTATTAAAATTGAACACCGGTGGTTGATTGACTGAACCGGCCTGTGCGTAGCTACTCCACGCTTCGTGCTCGGGCATTAAGCTCGTTTTCACATAAGAAAAAACGATTGGGGCCAGAACAACCAAGGCTGCCAATGGCAACTTTTTATGCCGCGATATGCGTGTTGTCATCGACAATGCGCCATACAAGAGAATGAATAAAAAACCACCTTGCACAACATTTTCTAGTATGCCGTTGATGAAGGAATGATCAATATTGAACGCAATAATTTCCCAGATAATGTCAAGGGCTGCGAAAAGAACCATGGCCCAGCAATAAAAGATGTAGTGCAGCCCGAATAGCGTATTGCGTCTGAATAACATACTCAATATGCCACCCACACATGCAACAGCCAGTGCAATAACGGCTCCACCAGCAAGTATTTCGACAATGGACTGGCTGTTGATTTGCTCAGTTGCGTATATAGCTGAGCCACCAACCAACGCTAAGGCGGCGGCAAGTGTTGAAATGACATACCAGACAATGGATTGGAACCTACGGCTAAGCTTGTATACTGAGTCGCGCTGAACGGCGGGTGTTACCGATGTATCGACATCGATAATGGATATTATGGAATCACCCAAACCTAATTGCATACCCTTGGGGTAGTTAACGGCTGTCTTTAATTGGCGCTTACCAATGCGTGTTCCGTTCGTGCTGCCCAGGTCTTCCACATAGAGTGTGCCGATATTGTCTGTTGTGAGTTTTAAGTGTTCCGCGTCAATAAATTCATCGTTGATAACAACATCATTTTTCCAAGAGCGACCTATGACAATACACTCGCCTTCAGTTAAATCAAATTTTTGAGTGCTTTTGTAGCCATCGTGATTTACCATCACCACGTATTGTGTGCTGTTGATGCTCATAGTGTGGCCTCGATAAAGCGTTTGTGCATCGCTGTTATTTGAGACTGTTCCATCGCCGATAACGAAAGACTCGACTTAAAGACTTTTTCCCCTTCGCTATTAAACACCACCAACAAAGAATCGAATAAGCTGGGTAGGTTTTTATAAGCTCTAATGCATGTCACTACTTTTCGATACGAGTCCCGTGTTTGCTTGCTCGATTTTATGAAGTCGGACGTGCATCGGTAATTCGTGGATTGTTCAAAGGATGATTGATTGTCTGCAGACAAATAAACGTGTTGCGTTCTTGCGAATTGAAATTTGTTCAGTTTGATCGGCTGTAAGTCTTTGAATGTAAATTCAATTTGCCCTGCATCAAAATCACTATTGATGTACACACGATCGCCTGCGCGGCACCACTTGCTAACACGCGCAACGCTGCGGTTTTCATCGGTCTCATTGGTGTCTCCCCAGCATTGAAAGTCATGCCGAATTTCGCCAAACAAAGATCGGCCAATAAACTCCTCTTCAGGCCAAGGCATATCTAATAATTCCCTTACTCTTGGTTGTTGCCATACACGTATCTGCAAACCGATTTCGGCCATGTATTTATCCGCTGGCAACTTTCGGTTGTTGTTGAGTAAGGCTTGTGCTTTTTTTGCCGGAACGAGAAAGCTCAACTGGCTGCCCGCCGTGGCAACGTTTACCCCTAATACGTCTCCATCAGCATTAAGCGAAGGCCCACCACTCATGCCGGGATTTAAACTTCCAGAAAAAAGTATGCGCTCTCGGTAACTGTGCTCAACAAATCCGTTAGTTGGTCCTGGCACCATGACCATGCCCCAATCACCAGGGTTGCCCAAGGCATATGCAAGCTCACCCTTACTTGGTACTGTCTGTTGAAAATGAAAATAATCAGCAGCAGGTTGTGGGTGCTTTAGCAAAGCAAGATCACTGACAACATCAAAGTCCAATAATTCTAGTTCTCCGGTCTTACCGTCCTGCGTTGCGTATTGAATTTCGTAGGTGTCAGGGGAGTCAATATAGGCTGACACAACATGATAGTTCGTCATGATGTGCCCATCAGCGCTGACCTGAAAACCTGAGCCAATGGATGACTTGCCACCAGCGTCGGGTGAGACGACACGTATTTGAAATATGCGTTCGTACTGATCAGAGAAGTCCAACGATGTGTTGGCCATTGTTGGCATTGCCGTCATGGATACGGCTATCGCTGCACATCTTACCAATGCTTGCGATAATTTTTGCAAGAACATGCCGAAAGATTCCTATTCAATGTTCATCAAACTCAGCGTACCGGTCTGATTTCCTGGTCCGTTTACTACGGATTCTTAGATTGGTAGCGGTATAAAGGGTTTATTGCTTGGTATGGTGCGGCGCAATTGAACGCTCGTTCACAGTTTCAGTGGCGAAAAGTGAGGATTGTTAGACTGTGTCCCACCGTGAGAGACTGAACTTGTTACCATCTACGGCCACGGATTGGACACCCATACAATGAATTTACTCATCCGCCTATTCAGCATTTTTGTGTTGATTTGGTTCGTTTTGAATCTAGCGTTTCAGGACATTTGGTGGCCGTTGGTTGTATTAGACAAGTTTGCTGAATATTTTTTAGCAGCGGTTGTGCCTGTTTTTATTCTGTCTTTGTTTACCAAAAAAGGGTTTACGAAAGTGATAGCGGGTATCGCATTGCTTGTCCCGTTGTATTTCTATGCGCCACTGATAATCCCGAATAAGGGTGATCCAACTGAAACAGAAATTCGTGATTTACGCGTTGGTACCTACAACCTATGGAATCACAATAAGGACTTAACCAAGGTTGTAGCGCTGATTAACTCAACAGATGCTGATGTGATGGCGATGCAAGAGATCACCGATGTGCAAGAAGCCGAACTCATTACGTTAATGACGCCTACGTATCCGCACTACTATATAAGTCAGCAAGTGTATGGTGGAACTACCGGTCTGTTTTCCAAAATTGAATTGCACAACGTGCAGGAACTTGATGTTGGTATTGATCGGCCTTCAATCCTTGCTGATCTTGACTATGCTGGGCACGTGATAACAGTTGTGTCGGCCCATTTGAACCCAAGCTTTTGGGCGTATCACGATAAACCCTTACTGGAAATTCCCGGAAACTATCACCAGTACATTAAAGATCAAAACACCCAGGCACGAATGATTATTGAAGCTGCTAAGCTAAGGCCAGCTTCCAGCGCGACTATATTGGCGTGTGATTGCAATTCGCAAGAAACGGCCAGCACCAATCGTTTGATAGAAACCTTCTTTGAAGATTCATTTGCATACAAGGGATTCCAGTTTGGCCAACCAACGGAAGCTGCATTAAAATATGAGCGCGATTTATCTCATATAGATTATGTTTGGTTTTCAGGCATGATCAAGCCGCGTGCGGTTTATCGCGCAAAGGAATCCGCCGGTTCGGACCATGCGCCGATACTGGCTGATTTTTTTATTGAAAGTCGTTAGTGTGGAGAATTTGCGCTGCGCAGCACGATTTATCTACACGCGTATCGTCAGCTTAATCAATATACTATCCTTATCTACATAACTGACGTTCGGTTGATCTCAAAGCTTGTCGGAGCATCTGTTAGCAGAGGTTGGCTGAAACTCTCATAGCCAGAACATTTGGCGTCGGTCATACGAATTATCTGCCGAACTATCTGCGTGTGGGAACTGAAATTACTGCGATCTAACTAGAACCCGTGGCAAGTCTTGGTCGCGTATTTTCAGACGGAAGTGGTATAAATTCTTCTTCATCACCGGGTACAGTATCGAACTTCCCTTGAGACCATTCTTCTTTAGCTGCTTCGATGCGTTCGAGCCGTGACGAGACAAAATTCCACCAGATATAACGTGGGCCATCCATCGGTTCCCCACCAAACAGCATGAATTGAGCAGGTTCAGACGCACTAATAACAATTTGTTGATTGCGTTTTAGTATCACGAGCTGACCTGCTGAGAAGAGATTACCGTCAATGCTTATTTCACCCGTTAATAAATAGATAGCACGCTCAATGTACTCAGTGGGCACAGGTAGCTGTGCACCAGCAGAGAGTGTTACATCAGCATAGAGTGTTGGTGAGGCTGTTTTTAGTGGAGAGCTAGCACCGAGTGCGCTACCTGCAATCAGCCTGGCATGTATCCCTTCAACGTCAACCACGGGCAGCTCGGTTCTGCCCATATGTGTAAATGTAGGCGCACCTTCTTCCTGATCCACAGGCAACGCCATCCATGTCTGAAGACCGAAAAGTGTTTGCCCGTTTAGCTTATGGTGCTCACTGGTTCGTTCTGAATGAACTATTCCCTTGCCGGCGCTCATCAGATTAACCTCACCTGGACGAATAGCTAAATCTGAGCCCAAACTATCCTTGTGGACAATTTCACCATTCAATAAATAAGTCAGCGTGGCAAGGTTGATATGTGGATGAGGCCGAACATCAATCCCTTGATTGGTTAAAAACTCTGCGGGCCCCATTTGATCAAAAAATATAAATGGGCCAACCATTTGTCGTTTTAACGAAGGCAGTGCGCGGCGTACAGTCATTTCTCCAAGATCTACCGCTCTCGGTACAATGACAAGGTCAATAGCATCACAGCTGTTGCGGTCACCTAAAGTGGGATCGGGACACGGGCTAAAGCTCATTTCAAATCTCCTTTATAAGTGTTATCTCACCATTGGTTGCTCTACCCTATTTGTCCTCAGCGCTATTGCACATAACGAATGTATTTGTGGGCTCATTAAGTCATAGTTAACGCTGAGCTAATTCAGCAATTACTTTTCCGTTTAATTGGGATTATGGGGGATAGGCCGAGCATAACCACCCAAGGATGAAGTACGAAAACCTAATCGAACCATAGATTCACATAAGCTAATCGCGCTCACCACACCATCGAGTACAGGTAGTTGATGCTCATCAGATAAAGACTGTGCAAGGTCTGTCATGCCTGCGCAACCTAATACAATCGCTTCTGCCTTATCTTCTGCAATGGCCCGACCAATCTCTTCGCTTATCTTTTGACGAGCATCACTGTGCGGGTTTTCCAGCTCCAAAACCGGGACTTCCGATGCTCGTACACTGCTGCAACGAGCTGCTAGTCCGTAGCGATGCAAATTATGCTCTAACGCAGGCACTGATCGCGCGAGTGTTGTAACTACCGAAAACTTGTTCGATAACATGGATGCAAAATGATATCCCGCCTCGCCAATGCCAACCACTGGTTTGTCACTCATGCAACGCACAGCATCCAGGCCGGTATCGTCAAAGCAAGCAATCACAATCGCGTCAGCTTGTGGATGCTGTTCGACCACGTCCAACAAACCTGCCAAGCTAACTGCTTCATCGTAATAACCTTGGATGCTTGCTGGGCCTTTTGTTGGGTTTACGGCCAGAACTTGCGTATCGGGAAGTGACACGCGTTTTGCTGCAGTGCCGATTTTTTCCGTCATGCTGGCTGTGGTGTTAGGGTTTATAACGAGCAATTGCATGAATACGTTTAATCTCTAATCTATTTCAATTTATATCAATCTATGTCGCCGCCAAGATAGGCAGCTTTTATCCGGTCGTCATTAATCAAGTCTTTAGAAAAGCCAGATAGTGCAATGGAGCCAGTAGACATAGCATAGGCTCGGTTCGAAATAGACAGTGCCATACGCGAATTTTGCTCTACTAATAAAACCGATACATTTTCTTCTTTACCGATGGAGACGATAGCCCTAGCGATATCCTGAACCAATTTAGGCGCTATGCCTAAAGAAGGCTCATCCAACAATAATAATTTTGGCTTAGCCATTAAAGCTCTACCTATGACCATCATTTGTTGCTCGCCACCAGAAAGCGTACTCGCTTGTTGACCATAGCGTTCTCGAAGACGTGGAAAGCGTTCCAACACACTTTCAAGTGACTGGTTGATTTCTACTTTATTGGTGCGCGTGAATGCACCCATTAGCAGATTGTCTTTTACAGACATATACGGAAACACCCGACGCCCTTCGGGCACCATAGCAATGCCTTGCTTAACAATATCGGCCGCATTTTGACCGTCAAGACGATTGCCCTGGTAATGGATTTCACCTGACGCAATTGGGCTAAGTCCGGTAATGGCGCGCAGGATTGATGATTTGCCTGCGCCATTGGCGCCGATAAGTGCAACAGTTTCGCCTTCGCTTAATTCTATCGATACGCCTTTGAGTGCATAGACATGGTCGTAGTAAAGTTCGATGTTGTTTAGACTTAGCATCTGAGTCATGGCGGCTAGAGTCCTATTGCGTCGTCTTCACTGCCAAGATAGGCCTCTATGACTTTCTCATTGGCTTGAATCTCGGCAGGTGATCCTTCGGCGATTTTTTGCCCGAAGTTGATCACGACTATTCGATCGCTTATTTTCATTACGGCAGCCATGTCGTGCTCAACCAACAACACGGTTACGCCTCGTTCTTCCTTTAAGCGTTTCACAGATGCAACCATGCGCATGGTTTCATCGTGGTTCATACCGGCAAACGGCTCATCAAGTAACAAAATGGCGGGATTGGTTGCAAGCCCAATGGCCATGCCCAATGCACGCAGGTGTCCTTGCGGTAAATTAGATGCCACTTCGTGACTGATGGCTTCAAGGCCAAGAAACTCTATAATGTCGTCGGCCGATTGACCAAATTCGCGTTCATCTGCTCTGGCAACAGAGCTACCAAAGAAGAACCCGAATAAAGATGCCTTAGACCTTAAGTGGTGCGCGACTACCACGTTTTCACGCACCGTCATGGAACGAAAGATAGTCGTTTCCTGAAAGGTCCTGACGACACCCATTCTTGCCACAACATGCGGGCTTAAATTGGAAATGCGCTGACCCTTGAACAGTACTGTTCCAGAGGTGGTTCGAGTAAACGACGAGATCAATTTAAACAGTGTAGATTTGCCGGCACCATTAGGGCCGATCACCGATAGAATTTCACCGTGTTCTACCGTGAAAGAAATATCGTTAACCGCGATTAGCCCGCCGTATTTTTTTGTAAGCGATTCTACTTGCAGGATGGTGCTCATGTTCCACCCTTTTTACGGTTTAATAATCCTAAACTTAAAATACCGTTAGGCAGCCAAAGTATGAGCAAGATGATCATCGAAGAATAGATAAGCAATTGGTACTTGCCGGCAGTGAACAGTAAATCCCAGCCGAAATAGAGTATCAAAGTGCCAAGCATCGGTCCAAACACATACCCCAAACCGCCTAGAAAACAATTGAGCATAAAATTTACGCTGTCGGTGACTTGAAAGCTTGATGGGTAAATCGATTGAGAGATAGCAACAAACATAGCGCCTGCGATGCCACCGAAAAAACTGGATATTGAATACGCAATAACGCGCAAGTACGCGGTGTTCACGCCAATGGATGCTGAGAGCTCTTCGTTTTGTTGTAGTGATCGACACAGGTGCCCAAGGCGTGAGTTAACTATGCGCCATAAAACGGCATAGCATAGAATCATTAAAGATACGGCCATCAAGTAGAAGCCCAATTTCGGATTCTCTAAGGTGCTGAAATCGGGAATCAATGTTAATCCGAATATCGAAAGCTCAGTCGGTAACGGAATTGATGTAATACCTTTTGCACCATTGGTAATTGGCAAAGCAAGCATGGCCAAGCGCATGACTTCAGTTAGTACTAAAGTAACCATGGCGAAGTAAACGCCACGCAGCCGAAGTATGGGTAGACCGATAAAAACGCTGAGCAGGGCGCAAAACAATCCCGCAAGTGGAATGGTTAGCCAGAAATTCATATCAGCCTTCATTACCAGAATGGCCGACACATACCCACCTGCTAAGGCATACGCGCCTTGGCCGATGTTTATTCTGCCTATATAGAATGTCAGCCAGACGCCGGCCGATGCGATGGATAGCAGTGCAACTGATGTAAGCGTGTAGTAAAAATCCCAACGCCCACTCTGTGCAATGGCCCAGGGAACGGCGATTAGCACGATAAATACGAAAACGCACACGCCCATTATTTGTTTAAGGTTCATGCGTCGTCAGCCCCAGGGTTTACCCATCAACCCTTGAGGTCGAATGGAAAGGAAAACCATCAAGGTTGCAAAGATAACCAAGTAGGTTATATCTCCGTAGGCGGCTAAGGCGGTTAAACCGATAGATTCCATCATGCCAAGAATAAAGCCACCGGCAATAGCACCTGATATAACACCGGCGCCGCCTATCATGATCATTAAAAAGGCTTTTATAGAAGTAGGGCCACCCATGCCAAGATTGACGCCCGTGATGGTTACCAGCAAGCCGCCAACCAAGCCTGCGAGCATAGCGCCCAACGCGAAACCAATCATTGAATAACGATTAACCTCCACGCCCATTAGCTGTGCTGCTACTCGGTCTTGCGCCAACGCACGCATGGCCCGTCCGGCCTTTGAATACTGCATGAACAGAATGAACGCGATGATCATGGCAATGGCTAGACAGCCGATCAAAATGCGATCGTAAGGCATGATGATTCTGAAGTCCCAATTGAGCACACCATCTATAATTTTGGGGACGCCACGTTGCTTCTCACCAAAGATAAGCAGTATCACGGCATCCAGGAAGAATGCGATACCAGCGGCTAGCAGCATGGTCGATTCTTCGCGTTGTGATTTTCGTATAACCGGTCTGAATAGAAATTTTTCTATTA